>DATIGH010000276.1:0-4797 GCA_035454845.1 Nitrospira sp. | reverse complement strand
GCGTTGCGCCCCTTTGGTCGAGACGGCAAACACCCGCTTGCCTTGGAAGTAGGCCGCACAGGCCGGCCAGTCGTCATAGACCTTGACGGTGGCATACTCGTGATAGTCTAGGCCGGCCCGTCGCATCTGCCGATCGTCTAGAGAAAAACCTAACGGTTTCACCAGGTGCAGTCTCATGCCGGTATTGGCGCAGAGACGGATGATGTTTCCCGTGTTCGGCGGGATTTCCGGCTCATATAAGATGACGTCAAACATGCCCTTCCGACCCTCCTTCCGACCAACAAATCCCCGTATCATCCCTAGGGCGATCCCTAGTGCCTGCGTCTCCCACCGTAACGGATGCTGAATCAATGAACAAGCTCTGTGCGGGGGCGGTCGGCACCAGAACGCTTCGGTTTCACTTCACCCTTCTCAGTCTCTGTCTGCTTCTCCTCGTTTCTCCTGCCTATGTTTCACCAGCTTATAGTGAGGAGAAAGAGCCGCCAACTCCCTTGGCCGGTGAAGCCTTCGATACCGAGGTCTTGGGCGAGCCCGTCACGGTGGAGCCCCGAGACCGGAAGAATGTCACCGCCGCCAGCTTTGGTGTGCAATATCTTCCTAACGGCCCGAGCTTTTACCAGGTTCTGCCGTTCGGCGCTTTGTACGTCTGGCGCAATTCCGACGATATGCGGCGGCGGTTTCGAGGGACCTTCTCAGGGCCGGTCAACGACTTGACGTACAATGCGGGAGCCCACTCATCCAGCGGATGGGAGCTTCGCATGACGTTGAACACGATGATCATACCGCTCGGCCGATCAGAATATGTCGAAGGCCAAATCATTCGTGACGTCGAACTGGAATGGAGTTACGTGTTCGGCGGGATTGGGATTGCCTATCGAAAACTGTTGGATCCCGGTCATCAGGACAACGCTCTGGAGTTGTCCTTGACCTACGAGCCGGGCTACCGGTGGTTCAAGGGCACGAGCAAGACATCTCCGAACTTCATCGTCCCGGACGACACCTATGAGGGACGTGTGCATGCGCGTGTCCGACGGGATGCCTTGGAACGCAACCTCATGGAATTGCCGCATCGAGGCTACGCGTACGGTGGAGATTTCTATTACGGACATCGTGCCACCTGGAGCACCTGGGGGGGAGGCCTCTTTGGCCTCTCGAACGAGCGTACATATCTGATGGGAAGCGTGTTTGCCGTCGCGGCAACCGGCGTGCCTTTCGTTCACAGTGAACGGCACCGGCTGGTCGCATCAGTGTATGCGGGAATCGGAGAGAACCTCGACCGGTTTTCGACGTTCCGCCTGCCCGGACGGCCCACCGGCTATGAATGGGAAGCGCTGGCCCTGCCCATGCTGCCCAGCGTCGCCTTCAATGAATTGTTTCCACGACGGTATGGCATAGCACATCTGGAATACCGCTACGAACCAATCTTCTTTATTTTTCCATACGTTCGCGGCTCATGGGGCATCGTCGAGCAGCCACGTTTCCAGCCGGATGGCTCGATCCGCTATAAGATGGATGCCATGCCCGCCGTGAGCGGGGGACTCGTGACCGGAGCGCCATGGCGCTCCCAAATTGAGATCAACTACAGCTACAACTTTGGTATCTACAGCGACCGTGGCGGAGGCCCGCCGCTGGCCGGCCGTCATGGATTTTTCGTGTTCTGGTCCAAGGAACTTTGAGTCGACCCTGCCAACCCACGAATCCTTTCACTGCGCTTGGCCTCTCAGTTATACGATCATGTACGTTATAATGAGGCGGCGATGACGACACCCTCCTTCGGCATCATAGGATTGCTCATTCTGATCCACGTGTTCGCTGGCGCGATCATCGTGCAGGCCGATGACGCCCAAGGGCTGTCCGATGGCCAAATCATTGAACGTGCGAAATCCAACTGGGAAAGCGGAGCCACGACGCCGGCTCTGGAAGTGCTTGATCAAGGTATCGAGACGCATCCAGAAGCCGTGGCGCTTCACAAGCTGCGCGGGGACATTCTGGCGACCTCGCGTGCCTCCCAAGAAGCGCTACAGGCCTATGACGCCGTACTCGGAAGGCAGCCCGCGGCGTTGGACGTGCGATGGGCCAAATGGAGCCTATTGGTGCGCTCCGGGCATGGAGAAGAATCGATCGAGGAACTGCGGCGCATTGCGGCGATCGACACCAAGAATCCTTTGGTCTATTTTCGCCTCGCGCGCGAACTTCGGAAACTCGATCGCCTGGAAGCTTCTCTTGAATCCTACAAGCAGGCCGTGACCATGGCGCCGGACATGTATGGATGGCGGCTGGCGCTCGCGCGTGCCCGCTTCGACGTGCTGGATTACGAAGGTGCCGCGAATGACGTGCAATACGTGCTCGACCATATTCCGCCCGGTTCTCCGTTGGAAGTGCCGGCCAATACGCTCGTGACCGTATTTCACGGACATTCCCAGGACCGCGGACGACGCTTCGATCCAGTATTCACCCCAAGAGACATCACACCGGATCAATTGAAGGAGTGGGCCCTCATGCGTGCGGACGCGTGGAGAATGTTTTCCGCCGGCCGTTACACAGAAGCCGAGCCGATGTATCGAAAGCTCCTGGAGTTAAACCCCCGCGATCCCTCGGCGACCCACCAGTTCGGCCTGACACTCATGCAACTCGGCAAATGCGAGGAGGCGCTACCCGTCTTCGGTAAGGTTTCCGATTTGGACCCCACCGAGGATCAATACTCCGACATCGTCTTTCGGATGGGGCAATGCCTGGTGGAGCTACAACGGTGGGAAGAAGCGTTCATGCACTTTCATATCCTCTATGAGCAGGCCCTGGAGTTCGAAATCCAGAACAAAGACAACGCACTGCCTCCCGGCACTCTAATCCTGGACAAGAACAAACTTTTGCGCTGGCTGGATAAGGTCCGTCCGCATATCCCCGCCGAGCTGGCCGCAATCGAGGCGGAGACGGCGGCGACCATGACCTCCGCTGCCGTCCAGCAGCGTGCGGACGGCAGCCCGACAAAGCAGGAGGTTGTCGAAGTGATCGATCGGCTCAAGCCAGAGCGGGTCTTGGATACCGGCGGGGCCTTGGTGGGAAGGGACGCGGATTTCAGCTGGTTTCGCTTCGTGATTCCCGCCGCCAAAGTTATGCGCGACGACCTTCCCACCGGTCAGCATGATTTTATCCCGCTCAACCCAAGCGATAGCTTTCCCAGCAACCAGCGGGACATCTATCTCGTCTTTCGACTCGTGTCCGACTCCTACGATGCCGTGCCTCTCGCGACACAGTGTTATCTCGAGACTGCGGAGATCATGGGACCATCGCCAATGATGGCCCAGGACCAGGTGCTCATGGCCATGAGCGATCAGTCCGGCTATTTTCGGCTCACCCCGCCAGAGCAAGGATGGACGCCCGGCTTGTACCGGTGCGGCCTATTTGCGGGTGAACGGACTTCAGCCTACACGCAAGCGGACGAGGTACGGTTCCGCATCCTTCAACAAGACCAGACCTCGTAGTTGCTGCTCTCCCCTCTGACCGGGGCTTTTTCGGTCCTACGGCTCTCGATCGATCTGTGCTTTCACTGAGAAAAACCGGTAAACGCCAATGGCCATGAGAATGACCCCGAGGATGAGCGATGCCACTCCGAGCATCTGAACGGGAGCGTTTTCAAACCACCAGATCGCCGGAACGCCCACGGCGAGACAGCCCAACGCAGTTCTGGTATACGACAACAACGTCCGTTCGTTGGCCAACTCGGTCCGTTGCCGTGCCAGCCGATCCCGGACGACCGTATCGGATCGATCGTGCATCGCTCGGTTCCTTCCTTCATGCCTCGGGCCACTCTGATCGACCCCTAGGGAACATCCTAAGCTCGATTACCTGGTGTTCCCGATAGAATGACACTCAGCAGTGATCCAGGGAGAGCAGTGATGGTCTGTCGTCGGGTCTGGCCTTACCTCGTGCTTCTTGCCGCCTTGGGTTTGCAGTCCGCCGGCTGCGCGACCAACCCTTACACCAAGCGCTGGCAGTTGCTGATGATTCCTCAATCCTACGAGGCGAACCTCGGCGCTCAAGCCTACCAGGATGTCTTGAGCGACCCCCAAGTTAAGATATCCCAAAACCCCGCCGAAGTCGCGCCCGTTCAGAGGATCTCGGCCAGGATCATTGAGGCGGCCAAACGATCCAAGTACGCGGAGGCCGCCAACGAATTCAAATGGGAAGTGAGCGTCATCAAAGACGATGGCACGAAGAACGCCTTTGCTCTGCCGGGCGGCAAAATCGCCGTTTATACCGGCATTTTTCCTGTGGCGGACAATGAGTCCGGGCTCGCCGCCATCGTAGGTCACGAGGTAGTTCATGCGCTCGCGCGCCATGGCTCGGAACGCATGAGTCAGGGAGTGCTCGCGCAGATCGGTCTGGTGGGAGCCTCAATTGCCATGCAAACCCAAGGATTCAGTCCCGTGACGAGCCAGGCCGCCATGGCCGCTTTGGGGGTTGGCACGCAGGTGGGCGTCCTGCTTCCATTCAGCCGCGCTCATGAATCGGAAGCGGACTACATCGGACTCCTCCTCGCGGCGGATGCCGGCTACGATCCCCAGGAAGCCGTTCGAGTGTGGCAACGCATGCAGCAAGCTTCCGGAGGCCAGCAACCGCAGGAATTTCTTTCCACACACCCTGGACACGAAACACGCATCAAACGCCTGTCGGAACATATGCCCGAAGCGCTCGCGCTCTATCAACAGGCCAATAAGGCGCCGGTCGCGCAACTCCCGCCGGTCGGTCCGGCGACGTCTCACACGCCGCTGGCCAATCGGTAGGCTTCCCTCCGTC
>DATIGH010000275.1:0-13698 GCA_035454845.1 Nitrospira sp. | reverse complement strand
AGATCATCCGCTAACCCCACCGGCGTGCTGAGGATCTTGCATCGCGTCGACGCCGCCTCCATGAGGGACCTGGGCCCTCCTTCGGACCGGCTGGTGACCAGGTAGAGGTCGAGCAGGTTGTAGAGGAGATTTAAGGTCTTGCGGGGCAACATGTTCTTGGAGTAGTCGTCGTCCGTCGTAATCTCGCCGACAAAGGTGTAAGGGACCTTCCATTGATCGAGACGCCGCCTGATCCAGTGACGGCGCGGCCCGGCAAGCACAAAATGCACAGGACACCCCCGGCGATGAAGCGCCAGAGCGATCTCTGCCAGAATGTCCGGACCTTTGACCTTCTTCGGGATGCTCAGGTCAAAACCCGCCGAGTCCCGGTGAAAGCTGCCGATCAGATACCGCTTCTCCGGAATCTTCCATTCGCGGAGGAGTGCCTGTATTCCCTCATCTGCGACAGGAAGCCGGTAAAACGATTCGACGTCCGTGGTGTAAGGGATATAGGTATGCGGGAGACCGATAGCCGCACACTGACGGGTTGCCTGGGTCGTCTGCGTGATCCAGCAATCAACCGCACTGACCACGTGGCGGTGACGAGGCAAACCGAGATAGCGAAACGGCTCGCCGGACATGTGGCAGACGATGCGTTTCGCGGAGAGGTCGGCGGGTGCCAGGGACAAGAGCGGCTCCCACCAGACAGAATGCAGCACCTCGCAGGCTTCAACCGCCGTGAATTCCACGCGCCCCTCGAGGGCCTTTCGGGTCAGACGGACGTCTTCGTCAAGCGCCCATCCGATCCCATCGCCTCCCGTCAGGCAGACTTTCGGGATCGTCATGGGCGCACCGCACGGATGCCATAACCGGTCGTGTAGCGACTGAGAAAGGCGTGATCCGGTTCTCCAATGCGACGCTCACGATTAAGCGCCATTCGCTTTCCCGTCGCGATCAGTGAGCCGACGAGGCGCTGCAGCCAAAGACGGCGCAGCCCTCCCTGCCTGACACGCTCATTCGCCAATGCTCGGAGCATATCGACCATCACACTCCAAAATAGGCCTTGCTTTTCAATGGTGATCTCGGCGAACCCGAGTCTTTCGAGCTGGCTTCGCCAGTAGTGATCTGTATACCGGCAGTAATCATGAGGATCCGCATGGACCTGAAACAAAAACGGGACTGAAATGAGACAGACCCCTTTAGGCCTGAGCACCCGATAGATTTCACGCAAGACGGAAACGGAGTCGTAGACGTGCTCGAGCAGCTCCGAGCACACGACGGCGTCGAAACATCCTTCCTTGCAAGGAAGCCATGATGCATCGCATTGGACATCCGCCCCCTTGTTCAGAAACAGATTCGCGTAGGTGACGCGCAGGCAATAGCGCTCGATGTCAAATGCGCCTCGTTTGCGGATCTTGTGGCCGCCCAGATCGAGAACCTGGCTCCCTACCTGCAGCCTTGTGACGTGCCGTGAATAGAAATCATCGATAAAAAATCGGCGCAGCGAGTAACCGAGGGAATTGTGTGCGCTGCCGTTCAGACTGCTCATTTCGATTCTCGTTCCATCGACATCCATCGACAACGGAACCAACACCTAGCTTGCCCGTAATCCAATAAGGCTCTCAGACGTCGGCTGTGTTTGCCGTTCACCTGAGGCTTGCGGCTTCGACACCGAAAAAATTGTCCTGAGTATGGCCGTGCCACTCTCGTTCCTCGGGCTGAGAGGCGGTTGCACCTCAGACCACAGCACACTTCCCACATGTCCCTGAAACAGCTTGAGCAGGCCCTCCAAGTTCTGGAAGTCTATGCGGTCCGCATCGGTCGTCTCATACTGAATCGGCACTTCGATGGCGGCCAGGGCTCCATGCCGCGCGACACGAATGATTTCCCGGGTCACCACATTCGCATCATACGCGTGTTCCAGCGAGTGACAGGCGTAGATGATGTCAAAATGGTCGTCTGCAAACTTCAACTCGTGCATGTCCATCACGAGAATTCCTGGGTCCTCGCTGAACAGGTCAATGCCAACGACGTTGACGAGCCCCCGTCTGGCAAAGCCTTCCAGTTCCAGGCTGTTTCGCGACCCGATGCAGAGCACCGTCGTCTCCGCGCGGACCACCGTAGAAGCCAGTACCTGGTCAATGAGTAGCTGTGTACGAAGTTTCGGTGCCTTGCTGCGCTTGATCAGAGAGCGGTTCAACTGCAGACGAAGGTATGCCCGATACTCATTTCCACATCCGAGGCCGGTCCAGAACAAGCGAATTCGATGTCGCAACTCCGAGGCATCGTTAATCATTGTTTTGTAAACCGCAGAGAGAAATTCCATCATGGTCTTAGACTGCTGTGTCACTTCCCACTGAGCAGGCACAGAGAGTGCGCGTCCACTCCCGACGACCGCAAAGGTGGCCAATCCGGCGATTCTTCGAGGGTCTCAAGGCACGATCAGGTATCGCCCGGCGGCATCTATATGATTCAGCAGCAAGGGCCGCCGTAAACCTGCCAGAAACTCATCGACCGCTTCGCGGCATCCGGACCATTTGCCGTAGTCATCGATCACGACGATTCCGCCTGAGACGACTTTGGGGAACAGCACCTCGAGGCAAATTTTCGTCGATTCGTACCAGTCGCCGTCGATGCGCAGCAGGGCAATAGCTCCGAACCCGTCCGGCAAGGCCCTCAGCGTGTCTTGAAACCACCCCGCGTGAAAATGCGTCAGTCCGGACGGATACCCGGCGATGACGCCTACCGCATGCCGATTGTCTTCCAGCGCGCCCACGCACTTGCCGATGCTCCGCAGCATCCCCGAGGCTCTCGCTCCCGCGTAGTTCGCGGCAATGTCTCCGTCATGAATCCGGTTCGGTTCCGGTAATCCCTCGAACGAATCAAACAGATGCAGCTCGCGAGACGGCGCGCCCGACCGCCGGTGGGCTAGGGCCATGAGCGCCGCAGCGCCTCCCTTCCACGTCCCGCATTCGACAAGAGAGCCCTGAAGACCGGCGCGATCGAGATAACGCACCTGCTGCCAAAGCGTGACCAGCCGTTGGTAGGAGAGCATGGTATGGCGTTCCACCAAGGCAATGGCCTCCCGGGCCGGCGCCTCTTCATCGTAGTTCAGCGGCGGATACTCGCTCTGCTTGGACGCTACTCCCACAGCGCCGCCGCCCTTCGCCCCGTGAAGCGCAGAAACAAGTTTGCGAATCATGAGGCGTCCTGCTCCCCGTGAAGATGCCACCGGGCTGGCAGCGCCATAATGCCGCGCGCGCGGCCGGAGCCGTTGACCGAAAAGCTCGCAATGCCGCCAAGCCGTTCGAGCGTCTCGTACGACGCCTGCTCTCTCAGCGCAAAATTCACCTCATAGGCGCCTTTTGCCAATTTATGTTCGGCGTACCAGACGCGAAGCACCATCGTACCGTTTATGCCCTCGCACTGAAGCCCGTCCTCCTCGGAGACGTTCCAGACGCAGACAACGCCCGTCGCATTTAGAATGCCGATGGTGAACACCGGCCGGTCCAACCGGCGATGCAAGCGGAAACGGATCTCGATGCCGAACGCCGCGCCGGGTTCGACTTCCTTCAACGTCTCCTTGCGGGAGCCGAGGATACGCGTGCTCAAGATGGCCAGCACGTCCCCCTCCCGGCCCGCCTGCCGGCGGTGCTCAAGCCGTACGCGCTCTTTGCCGAATACGAGCTGCTCATAGGCGCGCAGGCCTTCGAGCGCGGAACCCTGGGCCACGATCGCGCCTTCATCAAGGACAATCCCGCGCTGCGCAACGAACTGCAGCATGTCGAGACTGTGCGTGACCAGGATGACGGTTGCGCCGCTCTCTCGCAGCTCTTTGATCCGGGCCAGACTCTTGTTCTGGAATTTGAGATCGCCGACGGCGAACGTTTCGTCGATCAACAAAATGTCGCTTTCGATCCGAGTGGCGACCCCGAAGCCGAGGCGGGCCACCATCCCGCTCGAATAGGTGCGTACCGGACGATCGAACCACTCGCCGAGTTCGACAAACTCCTCGATCGCAGGCAGCAAGGACGCTATCCGCCGTCTAGGCATGCCCATGATCGCTCCAAGCAGATACGTGTTCTCTCGGCCTGTGAGCTCCGGGTGCACGCCGGCATTCAGCTCGATCATCGGGAACACGCGTCCGTGAACTTCCACGCGGCCACGGCTCGGCGGGGACACCCCGGCCAACACTTTAAGCAGCGTGCTCTTGCCGGCTCCATTGCGTCCGATGATGCCGACCGTTTCTCCGCGCTTGACCTCGAAGGAAAGATTGCGCAACGCCCACAGACTAGACGCCTCGTCTCCGACTTGTGGAGAGACCTTCCCCACCACGGCGCGGGCGAGCTGTCCGATGCCGGGACGAGCAGAGAGCCCGTAATGCTTCCATAAACCTTCGACCCTGATGCTGGCTGAATCAGCCATGGCTACACCGCGTCCGCAAAATGCTGCGACAGGGTTTTGAACAAGGGCCAGCCGATCATCCATACGAGGATGGTTGCGGCCATCGACAAACCGAGCAGCCGCATGTCGGGTGCGACCTGCCCGATCAAGACTGCCCTGAACCCTTCAATGATGCCCACCATGGGATTAAGGACATAGAGCGGCTTCCATGACGCGGGGACCTGGTTCAGCGGATACATGATGGGCGTCGCCAGCATCCACAGTTGCATCAGCAGTGGCAGCCCGAACAACACATCCTGCAGGAACGTCCCCAGGGCCCCGATGATTAGGCCGCAGCCGAGCGCAAAGAGCGTCGTCACGATCACCATTGGAATCATCCAGACAAGATGAACGCTTGGCGCCACGCCGAACCAGACCAGCAGCGCTCCCAACAGGAGGCCCGATACCGCGAAGTCGACGAAAGCGGTCACGACTGCGGTCACGGGAAACACGACTCGCGGGACGGCGACTTTCTTGACGATGCCGGCGTTGGCGCCCACGCTGCCTCCGCAACGGTTCACCGCATTCACAAAAAACGCCCAGGGGACGAGTCCTGCGTAGGCAAACAGCACATAGGGGACCTCGCCGGTCGAGATGTGCAGGATGCCTTGAAGCACGGTGAACAACCCCGCGTAGAAAACCGGCGGGAGCACCGCCCAGACGATTCCTAGCACCGACCGCCGATAGCGCCCCTTCAGCTCTCTCAGGGCGATTGCCCACATGAGCGCCCAGAACTGGCGCCACGGGTCAACCACCGGTTCGAGATGGATGTACGTCCCCTGCGCTCTCATGACACTGGCTCCCCGATAACGACGGCCGGCTACGCCGCCTTCCTGCCGATGGCCTTCTCCGCGAACAACCGGTCGAAGCGGTGTTTCCAGGTATGGCATTCGAGCACCCGGGCATGGCCGGCCTCCCGGATCCGCTCGGCTTCTTTGGGACGGCGGGAATAGAACAGCGTCTTTTCGACGAGTTCTCCTGGCTCGGACCAAGTCTCAATCTCGCAGCCGAGTCGGTAGTACTCCGCGTGATCGGGCGCCCGCTGCACCAGATAAAATCCGCCCGACATCGGGACTTCGAAATCCCTCAACCGGCATTGCAGATTCTTCGAGTCGACCACCGTCTCATCCGCATGCCAACCGGTATCCGAAAACCCGAGATTGACGCAGCTGTTTCTGAAAATCTGCGGCAATGCCTCATCCGAACAGGGCGGGTGGAACTCAGGGCCGTCGAAATGCTCAAACCGGTGACGGCGGGCCCATTTCCGTTTCAGAGGCCCCGTCAGACTGTTCAATCCTTCTGCCCGCCAGCGGGGGCAGGCGTAGTATCGAAGATCATGCAGCACTTTGTGCCAATCCCAATCAAACTGATAGACGTTCGGCGTTTCAGGCTGCCAGCCTCGTCCGAAGACAACCGGCTTGATACCCTGTTGCACGCACGCGTTGAGCAAGGCGCGGCGGTACGGATTAAAGCTTCCAACGAATGACACGGCCTGGCGATATTCGCCGACGCTTCCGGCTCGGGGCCGGTAGTGTTTCGGATTGGCGGCCATGGGCATCCACACGATGTGATCGTTGTAGCGTTTGAGGTGCTCCGCATTCGTCCTCTGCGCCACGGCGAGGACGTCGAAATAGGGCGCCGTCCTAATTACGCGGTACCATTGAAATGCCATGTCGACGTGATAATTGATCATGGGCACGTTGAGCGCGCGAAGCTTCTCCGCCGTCTCCACGGTGAGAAAATCGTCATAGACAATGAAAAACATGACATCGAGCCGTCCGGCACACTTGAGTCTTTCCGCCACATGGATCAGCTGGGCGTTGAGTTGGTCCCGTTGGTCCCTCCAGGACTTAGATCCCAGGCGGCCCATCCCGCCGGGATACGTGAATACTTCGAGATGCTGGCAATAGTGTTCGCGCAACGTTTCGAGGAGATTGATCTCCATCCACCGATCGGGCGGCACGACGGCAAGTGCGTTCATAAGCCGGAGACGCTCCTTAGAAGTCTCGTCGCTCGAAGATGCGGCAGGCTCCGAGCAGCAATAATCCGGCATAGAGCAGGCCATAGGCGGTTGCGGCGACTTGATAGTCTCCGCTCACCGGCACGCCCGTGGCGGCCTGCCCTTTGACGTTCAGCCACTCTAGGTTGGGACAGATGTAGTACAAGGCGGTCATGATGCTTTCTGTGGCCGGATTCTTTGTCTTTTCAGCGATGGCCTTTAGATCACCGGTCAGATGACCGATGACATAGAACCCCAGGGTCATGATCGCGCTGAGCGTAGGAGAACTAAACGTCGAGAAGAACATCGCGAGCGCGGTCACGAGAAGGACCTCGACCCACATGAGCTCCACCGCTTGGAACAACGAAGCGAAAATCGAGTTCCCGCTGAGCCAGATCGTGGACAGGAACATCGCAAACATGATCGCGATATTGAGGCCTCCGATGAACACCAGGCCGAAATATTTTCCGAGCACGAACTGGGTCCGCGTGATCGGGCGGGCGAGGATCGTGTAAATGGTACGGCGCTCGATCTCCTTGGAGACGAGACCGATGCCCACGAAGATCGCCATGATGACGCCGACCAGGTTGATCGCGGCCAGTCCGACGTCGTTGATGATCCGCGACTGTTCTCCGATCGTCAGCGTCCCCAGGAGAACGGACGCGCCGATCAACAACAAGGCGAAGAAGACGAGGTTGTAGAGTATTTTGTCCCGAACGGTTTCACGGAAGGTATTCTGTGCCACGACCAACAGGCTCTGCATGTCACACTCCTTGGTTGGTCTGCTCCAGAAAGAGTTCTTCCAGTGTGCCTTTGTGAGGGATGACGGACACCAGCCTGCCTCCGGCCTGCCGGATCGCCGACAGGACGTCCTCCAGCTTTTGTTGACCAGGCAGCGACATCCAGCAGCGACTTCCGCGCTGAAGCACCCGGATTGCGCCGTCCTTGATCAAGGGAATGCTGTCGGCCAAAACCCCCTCGCAGACGACTTCCACGGACTGGGTCGCATGACGGCTCACCAAATCTTCAATCCGTCCGACGGCCAACATCCTGCCCTTGGCGAGGATCCCGACCCGGTCGCAGATCATTTCGACGTCGGAGATGATGTGCGTGCTGAAAAACACCGTCTTGCCCTGGTCTCGTAGGCTGAGAATGATGTCGCGCACATCCTTGCGTCCGATCGGATCGAGCCCTGACATGGGCTCGTCCAGGATCACCAGCTCCGGATCATGGATCAACGCCTGAGCGAGCCCGATCCGCTGCAGCATGCCCTTCGAGAATTTTCGTAGGGGCCGGCAACGGGCCTCCGTCAGTCCGACTCGCTCGAGCAGGGCCGGAATCCGTTGATGGAGATCCGTCTGGCTCACGCCACCGAGTCTGCCATAGAAACCAAGAAACTCCTCGGCGGTGAGATAATCGTAGAAATAGGGAGATTCCGGCAGATAGCCGATCTTTCTGTGGATGTGGACATCCTGAATCGGCCTGCCCAGCAATTGGACGGACCCGCCCGTCGGCCGCATCAAACCCAACACGATCTTCATCGTCGTGGTTTTGCCGGCGCCGTTCGGGCCGAGAAACCCGAAGATCTCACCCTGCCCGACCGACATGGACACGTCCCGAAGGACGGTGGCCGGCTGCTGCCAGGGCCAGGTCGCTCGATACGTCTTTGTCAGATGGTCGATAACAATGGCATCCATGTGATTTCTCTGGGGTTTGGGGAGTAGTTCCCGTCTCGGGAACGATCATAACAGGGTGGGCCATATCATCAAGAAATCACGCGATTCGTTCCACGCCCGGAAAACGTCTTGGTGGATCATCGGTTTCTTCGTCGTCCGGTGAGGCTCAAGCGTTCCGTCATCTCACTGCTCGACACCGCACCCGTCCTGGCGTCGTAGAGATACCGCCCACCCGATGGTTCGACCGGCAACGCCGGCAACAGACCAGCCCCGACCAGCGCCTCGAGTCGGGGAGGATGCTGCCCCGTCTGCTTCTTATATCGGTCGATCGCCTGCTCGAGCAGAGACAGATCTCGCTCGGTCATCACGATCTTCAGTCGTATTTCCAGCAGCTTCTTGGCGCTTTCATCTGTGGTCTGTTCATACAGTGCCGTCAGGAGGTTGACGGCTTCTTGCGGGGAATGGGCGGAGACATACAAATTGGCCGCAAGCGTCCCCAGGCTCGATGGTGCGCCGGGCAGTCGCGCAGCCTGAGCCATGTATTCGGCGGCTTTTCCGTCATCATACAATTCGTAGTAGTAATTGATGCCGATCAAGAACGGGAGCTTCCATTCGGTCGGATTGTGCCGCATGCCTTTCATCATGAGCTGGTTGCTCTCCTCCGGAAGCACGACGAGCGTCGTCAGCGCGAGGCCGCCTCCTTCGTAGGCGCGTACGAACTTCGGGTCCAGCGTCGTAATGATGTCCAGCGCGCGATAGAGCCAGCGCCCGCTGGATTCGGAGACCTTCTTTTCTCCCATGACCTGAATCGACTGGATCCAGAGGAGATCGGCGATCAGTTCGCGATACCCTAACGACGCAATTTTGAGATATTCGCCGTCCGGCAGATACAAGAGCCTTTGCAGCTTCTTGTCGGTTTCCTGCCAGGGCTTGAGAGAGACTTGCAACGTGATGAGCAATCCCATCATCGCCGCACTGATCAGCCAGAAGCTCAGGTGATCGCGCCAGACTTTCATCGAATGGACTCCGTGGAAAGTGCCCGTCCAAGAGGATAGAGGTCGACATCCAAAAACCGCCGTTCCGTGTCGTTCAATTCCCGGTGGGCATACATGGAGACGACGGCCTTGATTGCGGCATACTCCCGCCTGTAATCGCCGGGGATTCCGGCATAGAATGACTGCTCTGCGAGCAGGACCCGCCCGGGCAGATAATTCGGCTCGTGCATCTTCGCGGTCGTCAACAGCGCGATGGCCTCATTGACGCGGCCATCGGCAAGCCTGAGTTGCGCGAGCTCGAAATAACTGAAGGGGGAATAGGGATCAAGCCGGATGGCCTCGGCGAAGGCGGCTGAGGCTTTGTCCAACAGCTCCGCACGCTGCATGCCGTTAAGGGCTTGCGCTGCCATGAGTCGATACACCGTGCCGGCACGAAACGCAAACCGCCCGTCCAGAGGATTGAGCTGTCTGGCAACGGCTTCTTCTTCCGCAGCCCTGATCAACCACGCCGACTGTCCTGACTCGCTGTACAACTGCATAGCCGTTCGTGCGATCGAATCGTGATACCCCGTCGTGCCAGGATCGATGTTCGCGGCACGGCCGTACCACACCAAGGCACCTTCTAGATCGGCGTTTGCTGCTTGACGCTTGCCTTCTTCATGCGCGTACCAGGCCGCCGCGGATTGCGCGCAGACTGCTGCGACGACCAAGGCACCTGCCACCACGCAAGTTCTGGTCAGCGGATGAGACGGAAAGCCGATACGTCGCCAGATGACGGCTTCGGGCCGAGGCAGTACATAGAGACGGTGTACGAGTCCGCCTAAGAGAACGAGCAGGATGACCAGTGCCGGCTCATGAAAACTGGAATCGACGGCGGCATGCAGCAGCAGCACCAGCGCAGCCGATGTCAGCCCCATCACAAGGCCCTCGTTCAGGCCGTCGGCCGGCTCGCGCAGCAGTCGGCGAACTTCGGCAGTCCACAGTGCGGCACCGCAGAAAAACAGCACGAGGCCAACGACGCCGAGTTCTACTCCCATCTGGAGATATTCGTTGTGAGCGGATTCAGGCCGTTTGCGATACCGCACGATGTCTCCATCGAGCGGAAACCGCTCTTGAAACGAGCCTTGCTTGAACATCCCGACTCCTAAGCCGAGCGGCTGTTCGGACAGACGCAGAAGGGCGCTTTTCCAGATCTCGAGCCGCGTATACGCATAAGGGTCCTGCGCCGAAGCATGAAGGATTCGGTGCTGAAGAGGGCTAGGCACCACAAGCACCGCCAGCAGACAGAGACTCACGATCACGAGCGCTTTTTTCCCATACCGCCGGAAGCCGAGAAACAACGCCGCTCCTGCCAGCGCCGCCGATGCCCCGCGTGACTGGGCCGTCACCACGGCAGCCAGGGAGATGGTCGCCGTACTCCACAGCCACCTGCGGTAGAACACGGAAAGCGTCTCTCGTCCCGGGATGAGCAGGATGCCCAGCGACAAGAGAAAGATCGCCGCTTCGTAGGCGGCAAAGAAATTGGGGTTGAAGAACGTGCCGCGGGCACGAGGCTCATGCATCCAGAAATATTGCGCGAGCCCCCAGACTCCCTCGCCGGCGCCCATCGCAGTCAGCACGAAGACGTGTGTCCACATGTGTGTGCGCGTTCGCACACCGTGCGTGACCATGGCAAACAAGGCGAGATAGGACACAATGCTCAGCACCCATTGCAGACTCGCGTTCTTGTAGGGGGCCCACAACAACGACAGCACAGCCCAACTGCCGAAGAGTGCGACACACACATCGAGGCGGGTCTGGGGCAGGAAGAATTCTCCGGCGCTCATCCGGCCAAGCAGGCAGGCAACTCCACTGACGAGAAGCGCCAGGCGAATGAAGAACACCGGCAATTGCGTGGTCCCACCGTCGATCAACGGCGAGAAGATGACGAGCCCTGCGACGAGGGCGCCAAATCCCTCGAGGCCGTAAGCGGTGCTGTGACACCTCAGCCACTTTCGTGCCTGTCCCAGAGTCGCACCGAGCCGAACAGCCATAAGAGGTGGTGCGGACAGCCCGTCCGGATATGCGCTGAGTCGGCCGTGAGGGTCGGACACGGAACTCTTCTCCTTGGACAACACGTCGACGAGAATGATTCTGATGAGAACGACGCCGGCGATTTCACGGTAAGTGGGTGACCACTGCCAGTCAAGAATTTCCCGTCTTCACGCCTTGAAACGACAAGGGAGGGAGACCCGATGGTCTCCCTCCCCCCGGATCCGCAGATCCGTCTGGAACCTCACAACGATGTCTTACAAGGACACGTCGTTGTTCGGGTTTTGTAGATTACGCTGGTCATTGATGAACCAGTGATCGCAGGCGGTGTCGCCGTCGATGTTGCCGTTGGCACCGGCCGTGAAGCCGGCCGATGATGCCAGCACGCTGAATCCACCGCTGGTGGGTGCCGTAGTGACGTTGCAAGGCGTCGTCGCAATCGAGCTGCCATTGAATGGGGTCACCGTCGTCCCGCTTCCGTTGGCAACGTTCACACCATCCTGATACCAGAACGAGTATCGCGGCGAACCTGACGGCTGCCACCCGATCTGGCTGATGGTCACAGGCGCGTAGCTCTGCGGATTCTGCGATTCAGCTTGATAGGCCACGGCTGATGTAAAGATGGCGCCCAAGCTGACCTTCGCCTCCGACTGCTTCGATTTCGCCTGATAGGCGACGAAGTTCGGGATGGCGATCGCGGCCAAAATACCGATGATCGCGACTACGATCATCAACTCGATCAGGGTAAAACCTTTTTGACCTTTTAACGACTTACACATCGCTGCTCCTCCTTGTTGATGGTTCACTGACTCCATTGCCAATTTTGGTCCAGAGACTGGCTCCCTTTGCCGTCACCGGTGACATAGCAGGTTCGGTGCCGAGGCAAGACAACGGCCGACCGGCGAGACATACATCCTTTTTCAAGGGGTTAGATCGGCATGGCGATGATGCACAACCTGGCTCCCACGAAATGGTTACCGACTTATGCTCAGAGCCGCCAATTATTGTCACCGCCGTACGCAGTTGAGGCGGCATTCAGCGCTTGTGCCCACTACGTAGATCGCTCGGACAGCCGCCTCAACACGGCGCCTCTCTGAAACCCTCGTTTCTACTCTGCTCAGTTTTGATACAGAAATGGCCGATTGGATACGGTGAGCTGTTTTCTGGGAAACGCGAACAGCGACAGGATGACGAGGAGACCCAGACCACTGCACCAGGCACCGAGACGCAGCCCAGGTGATTCATACTCAAATAAGATCTCAGAATGCCCCGGAGGAACAGGCACAGCGCGCACTAATCCGTTCGCGCGGGCAATCTGTAGCCTCTCTCCGCCGACAATCCTGGCTGTCCATCCAGGCTCATAGGCATCGGCCAACACCAGGATGGCCTCCTGGGGCGTTTCAACGTTCACGCGGACGGTTTCCGGTCTGTATTCGACGATCGTCACACGGCTTTCCGGTCTTGCCTCAGGCAATGACACTCGGGTGGTTTCGATTCCGTCCACCTCCCCGCGCAAGAATTCGTCTCGTTGCAACAGCGAAAGCATAGGAGACACGGCAGACATCGGTTCAGGACGTCTGGACAGATAGGCGCGCGGCGTCACGGGGACGGGATTGCGGACCAGGGCGAGATCGTATGCCGGAACCGTCGCGACGAGCGAGCCAGCGAAGGCATCGGTTTGAAAGCTCGAGGGACGTCCGATGAAATAGGCTACGTTGTATCGTGCCGCCACCCGCGTGCTGCCGTTTTTCCCAACTTGATCCACTCTCGGATTGATGCCGGCCAGATAATGCTGGATTGATTCGATGTGGAACACAGCATTGTGCTCCAGATACAAGCCATGACGACGGAGTGCCGCGATCCGCTCGCGGGATGTCAGGCTTTTCTCGACCGCTTCTGAGACGTTGGCGGTGCTGTCCTTGATACTCAAGATCCGGAAATGTCCCGGGCCGTTGACGTGTGCATCATTCGCAACTGCCGACGCAAGGCCGGGCGTAAACGTCCAGGCCTCGGAAGACGAGGTCTGAACGGCGGGCAGGTTGGCTCTGGCAAGGTCAAGCGACAGCAACAGCACGAGGGCCGATCCGGCCCAGGCTCGTTCCGAAGGCCGTCCCCTCAGCCATTCGAGCAGTCCGGCCATTCCCAACGTTCCCGCCGCAGCAAACCAGGCGGAATAGCCTGCTGACTGAGTGATGTGTCGGACAAGGTCATCAGGGACGCGCGTCGCTTCTGCAATGAGCCGAGGGCCGGCCTCTGTCACGAGCACTCCGGCAAGGGCAACGAAGAACGCACCAACGGCGCACCAGACGACGGCCTCCCGACGATTCCCTCGAAGCACATCGACTCCACTCGCGGCCAACATCGCCAGCGCGAACGTGGCAAACCCCATCAACTTTTCTGGATACCGGAAGGACGACCAAAGCGGCATCCATTGGTACAGGACTTCATAGAGGCCGCCATAGGAACCCATGGCAAAGATGACGCTGAATGCGCCTAAGACCTGAAACACCCGCATGTCGCGACGCCGCCAACAGGCGGTCACAGCCAAGCCGATGACCACCGGCCCGAGATACAG
>DATIGH010000274.1:0-8281 GCA_035454845.1 Nitrospira sp. | reverse complement strand
GCCAGCATGAACGTGGAGGAAAAAGTGATGGTGGCCAAGCAGCTGGCCCGGCTCGGCGTGGATATCATCGAGGCAGGGTTTGCCTACAGCTCTCCGGGAGATTTCGAGGCGGTTCGACGCATCGCCCAGGAAGTCGAAGGTCCGACGATTTGCAGCCTGGCCCGGGCGCGTCCCGAAGACATCGATCGGGCCTGGGAAGCCTTGAAGGGAGCGCCCAAGGTTCGCATCCATACCTTTCTCTCCACCTCGGACATCCACTTGAAGCATCAGTTTCGGATGACCCGTGAGGAGGCCAAACAGCGCGCCGTCGAGATGGTGCAGCGGGCGAGAAGCTATGTGGACGACGTCGAATTTTCGCCGATGGATGCCAGCCGTTCAGATCCCGTCTACCTCTATGAAGTCATCGAGGCGGTCATCAACGCCGGGGCCGGTACAGTCAACATTCCGGACACCGTGGGATATGCGATTCCGCAGGAGTTCGGCAAGCTCATCAGAGGTATTCGTGAACATGTGCCAAACAGCAGCAAGGCGGTCATCTCCGTGCACTGTCACAATGATCTCGGGTTAGCGGTGGCCAATAGTCTGGCAGCCGTGATGGAAGGGGCCGGCCAAGTGGAGTGCACGATTAACGGGATCGGAGAACGGGCCGGCAACACGTCATTGGAAGAGATCGCCATGGGATTGCGGACCCGCAAGGATCTGTATCAGGCCGACACCAAGATCCATACGGAAGAGATCTCAAAGACGAGCAGGTTAGTCAGCAAAATCACCGGCATGGTCGTGCAGCCGAACAAGGCCATCGTGGGCGCCAACGCGTTCGCCCATACGTCCGGGATTCACCAGGACGGTCTGCTGAAAGATAAGACCACGTACGAGATCATACGGCCCGAGTCGATTGGCCTGGTGGCAAGCAAAATGGTTATGGGCAAGCTCTCCGGACGCCATGCGTTCCGCCAGCGGCTTGAGGAACTGGGGTATAAGCTCACCGACGACGAAATCAATCATGCCTTCGAACGGTTCAAAAAGCTTGCGGATCACAAGAAGGAGATCTATGAAGAGGATCTCGAGGTGATCGTGTCGGAAGAACTGGCGAAAATGGCCGACCGCATAACGCTGAAGTCCTTTAGCGTGACGAGCGGGACGGACCAGGTCCCCACTGCCACCGTCGAGTTGGAAGTCGATGGCAAAGCCATCAGCCAAACGGGAACCGGCGATGGACCAGTAGACGCGGTGTATCGAACGATTGCTTCGATCACTCAAACGAAGAGTAAGCTGCTCATGTACGTCGTTAAGGCGATTACCGGCGGGACGGATGCGCAAGGGGAGGTCTCAGTCCGCGTCCAGGAGGACGGACGCACCGTCTCCGGCCACGGCGCCGATACGGATATCATCACCGCCTCAGCACGGGCGTATTTGAGCGCCCTCAACAAACTGGCCAACCTGGCGGCGAAACAGGCTCAAGGAGAGCAGAAGGTCAACTTGATTTGAGGAAACCCCTCACGGTACAGTGCCCACTTCACTTTGCGCTGTCCCGCGGCGAAGGGAATCCCTCAGTGTTCAAGGTCAGACCATCCGATCGACCCGAGTTCCTCGCCGGCGACCATACGCGGCTTAGGGAAATCCTTCATCCCGCCAAGCACCCGCTGAAATTGGGATATAGCCTCGCTCACGGAACGCTGGGTCCGGGTCAACGCTCCAAGTGGCATGTGCTGGATACGTCGGAGGTGTATTATTTCCTCGCCGGTCAAGGGCGCTTCATGATTGGTGATGAGGTCACGAGCGTCGAAGCCGGCACGACATTGTATGTGCCGCCGGGTGGCAAGCAGTCATTAGAGAACGTCGGCAGTGAAAACATCGAGTTTCTTTGCCTCGTCGATCCCGCGTGGAAACGCGAGGACGAACGCATTTTGGAATAACAGCCTCGGCAGAGGAAGGACGCTCGGACACGATTGGGAGTCCGGGAGAGGGAGGCAACCTGTGAAGGCAAGAATCGCAGTCTTGGCTGGCGACGGTGTCGGTCGTGAGATCGTGCCAGAAGCGGTGAAGGTATTGAAGGCCGTGGCTGAGAAATGTGGGCACGTCTTTGAGTTCACGCAGGGCGACATTGGCGGACAGGCCATCGATAAAGTCGGGGTGCCGTTGCCGCACGAGACGTTGAACTTGGCAAAGCAAAGCGACGCGGTGCTCTTGGGTGCCGTCGGCGGACCTAAATGGGAAGGCATGGACTACAGTTTGAGGCCCGAGCGGGCTCTTTTGGGCATTCGCGAGGCCCTTGGACTGTTCGCGAATTTGAGACCGGCCAAGTTGTATCCCAACCTGATCGAGGCCTCGACGTTGAAGAAAGAGGTCGTAGAGGGCATCGACATCCTTGTCGTCCGCGAGTTAACCGGCGGAATCTATTTTGGCAAGCCGAAGGGCATCGAAAAGCTTCCGAATGGGAGCGAACGAGGCACGAATACCGAAGTGTATACCACAGAGGAAATTCGCCGGATCGCCGCGGTCGCCTTCGACGCCGCGCGCAAGCGCCGCAAGAAAGTCATGTCCATCGACAAGGCCAATGTCTTGGAATCTTCCGAACTGTGGCGCCGTGTCGTCACCGAGGTCCAGAAGGGGTATCCCGACGTGGAATTGGGGCACATGTATGTCGACAATGCAGCCATGCAATTGGTGCGCAACCCCCGGCAATTTGACGTCATGCTTTGCAACAATATGTTCGGCGACATTCTGAGCGATGAGGCCGCCATGCTCACCGGTTCAATCGGCATGCTGCCTTCCGCCAGTCTGGGTGCCCAGGTGGGCTTGTTTGAGCCGATTCACGGCAGCGCGCCAGACATTGCCGGGAAGAACATCGCCAACCCCATTGCCACAATCGCCTCGGCGGCCATGATGCTGTCGTTTGCGTTCAAACTCGAAAAAGAGGCGGAATTGATCGAGCAGGCGATCGTCAAGACGTTGGACCTCGGATACCGGACCAAGGACATTCAAGGTCCTGGAATGCGCATTGTCGGGACTACCGAGATGGGCGATGCCATCGTGCGAAGCCTGGGGTGATAGTGACGTTGTGACAATCGACTCTCGAATTGGTTTCATCCGAACTGTGGCCGGCAGCGGGAAAGCTGATTATTCGGGCGACGGCGGCCCCGCGATCACTGCCTGTCTGAACGAACCGAAGGGCCTGACCTTGGATGGGCAGGGCCATTTGCTCATCGCGGATTCTGAAAACCACGTCATTCGCAAAGTGGATCGAGTAAGCGGAATTATCGTGACAGTTGCCGGGCATTCGGCAAAGCCGGATGCGGACATGACCGCAGAGGAGGCCACCGCTGCCGGCGAGGGCGAGGATCCCTTCAGTGGGGGGGCTGCGACGGCAGAGCGGGCGTTTGCACAACAGGCGGACCTTAGCGGGACCGTCCGCTACGTCGTAAACAGCGCCGGCGCGAGCAAGCGGTTCGGGGGAGACGGCGGGCCGGCGGTGCGCGCCCTGTTGAACTTTCCCACGGCGATTGCCGTCGATGCCGATGGTCACCTCTATATTGCCGACACCATGAATCATCGCGTACGGCGCGTCGATGCCGGGACAGGCGTCATGTCGACGATTTCAGGCCTCGGCCACCCACGATTTAGCGGGGATGGAGGTCCTGCGGCCAACGCGGGGCTCAATGAACCGGCTGCCTTGGCGGTGCACGGAACCCGCTTATTTATCGCGGATCAGAGCAACAATCGAGTGCGAAAGATCGATTTGACCACCAACAGCATTACCACCGTGGCCGGTACCGGATCGGCCGCATATAATGGAGACGGGATGCCGGCCGTTGAGGCGTCCCTAGCTGGTCCCAGCGGCTTGGCGGTCGGCATGGACGGCACGCTCTATATTGCGGACACCTTCAACGGAAGGATTCGTGCGGTGGATCCAACGACCGGAACGATCAGCACAGTCGTCGGTGACGGCGGAGACTACCGCTATCAAGGTCCCATGGAAGCATCGTCCGCCAGCCTCTCCCGTCCATCAGGCATTGCCGTCGATGCCGAAGATAACCTATGGATCACCGATTCGGATAACCATTTGGTGCGCCGATGGGAGCGGGCGACCGGCCGGATCGACCGGGTGGCCGGCATCGGCGAGGCCACCAGCCAAGGTGACGAGGGTCTCGCCTTGGAAGCCGGTCTCTCGTATCCGTTCGGGATTGTCATCGATCGCAGCGGGCATCTTCTCGTGGCTGATACCTTCAACCATCGCATCCGCGAGGTCACATTCTCTCGGAGCGCCGACCATGCCGCGCTGAGCGCGTCGTCATGTTGAAGAAAAAATCGTCATACGTGATGGCAATTCTAGGCGCTACCGGCGCAGTAGGTAAAGAGACGCTGGAGATTCTTGACGAGCGCAAATTTCCCATCGCCGGTCTCCGGTTGTTCGCGTCCAAGCGTTCGGCCGGGGAGGTTCTTGCCTGTCAGGACAAGGAGTGGACGGTTGAAGAACTGGCACCAGAATCCTCCTTTGCCGGTGTGGACATCGCGCTGATTTCGGCGACGGATGCCATCAGCCGTGAATACGGCGAGCGCTTAGGGAAGTCGGGCGTGGTCGTCATCGACGACAGCGGTGTCTTTCGTATGGAGGCGGATGTGCCGCTGGTCGTTCCCGAGGTCAATGCTCAGGCACTTGGCTCCATGCCTCGGGGCATCGTTTCGATCCCGAACTGCACGACGACCCCCCTGGTCATGGCGCTCAAGCCGCTGCAAGATGCGGTCGGCATCAAGCGGGTGGTGGTCACGACGTTTCAGTCGGTGTCCGGCACCGGTGCTGCCGCCATGGACGAATTGGTGACCCAGACGAAGGATCTCATGGCTTTCAGAGATGTAAAGAGCAGTGTCTATCCCTACCAGATCGCCTTCAATCTTCTGCCGCACATCGGTTCCTTCAACGAGCAGGGTGACTGTTCGGAGGAAGTGAAGATTGGGAACGAGACCAGAAAGATTCTCGGATCTCCCACGCTTCGTGTGACGGCCACGACGGTCCGCGTGCCGGTACTGCGGTGCCATTCCGAAGCGATCAATGTGGAACTAAATGCTCCATTGAACCCGAACGAGGCGCGAGCGGCCTTGGCCGCGATGCCGGGGGTGATCGTGTACGACGATCCCCACCGCAAGCTCTATCCCATGCCGCTGGACGCCACCGGCAAGGACGAAGTCTACATCGGCCGGATCAGGGAAGATCCTTCGGTCACGAACGGCTTAAACCTCTGGGTCGTCTCCGACAATCTCCGCAAGGGTGCTGCACTCAACGCCGTGCAGATCGCCGAATGTCTGGTCAAAGGCTGATGACTGAGTGGGGAGGTTTGGGCAAGCTCTTCATTGGCGTCGGCCTGGCGGTTGCCGTGCTGGGACTCCTGTTGGTCCTGGCCGATCGAGCTCCCGGCGCTAGCCACCTGTTCAGTTGGGTGGGGAAGCTTCCGGGCGATATTTCCATCAAACGGGACAATTTCAGCCTCTATGTCCCGCTGGGAACCAGTATTCTCGTGAGCGTAATGCTCAGTCTGGTATTCTATCTTCTATCATGGATCTTTCGCCGTTAACTTCCTCCTTTCATCGAATGACCATTGCCATCGCGGCATGCTGGTTC
This sequence comes from Nitrospira sp., assembly GCA_035454845.1. GTDB lineage: Bacteria > Nitrospirota > Nitrospiria > Nitrospirales > Nitrospiraceae > Nitrospira_C. The sequence goes on along the minus strand of DATIGH010000274.1, from coordinate 2,664 downwards.
CTGGCCCTGTGGGCACCGAGGGTCGAAGGGGCGCAATCTATTCGTGTACTCCTGTCCGCAGATGTGCAAAAGCTAGACGTGCAGACTGATGGTGCCGTCTGGCTGACCGATTCCAGTCGCCATGGACGCGCGATCCGGTCGAGTGCCCGCATCACAGCCCACGGCAAAGGATTTCTGGTCAACGGCGTCCGGACACCTCACGAACGGTTGACCGTGAGGGCCGGAGAGCAGGGGCTCACCTTGCTATTGGTCAAACCGAACGACAAGGCACCGGCCGCGGCGAACGATCAACGATTCTCAGTTCCGGTCACGGGATTGGTTCACGTCGTGCGAAAGGGGAAAGGGTTTCTCGTCATCAATCAGGCGGATTTGGAAGAATACGTCAAAGGTGTCGTTCCTGGGGAAGTCAATTCGTCCTGGCATCCTGAAATGCTCAAGGCCCAGGCCGTAGCAGCGCGTACCTACGCGCTGTACCAGCAAATGTTGAGCGCGGCGCGAGACTACGACGTCGTTGCCACGGTCCAGGACCAGGTCTACAAGGGGAAGAACGGCGTCGATGCGGCGGTGGCCCGTGCGGTTGACGAGACCCGCGGCCTTGTCCTGACCTATCAGAACGCACCAATTTACGCCGCCTTCTCCTCCACTGCGGCGGGATTGACGGAAGACTCGATGATTGTCTGGTCGAAAGACTATCCCTATCTCAAAGGCGTCGAGTGTCCGTTCGATTTGGAATCACCGTATTACCACTGGACGGCATCGTTTCGGCTGGACAAGCTGGAGCAGAGCCTGCGCCAACAGGGATTCGCCGTGGGGAGCATCACATCCCTGGAACCATTGTCCTTCAGCCGGGGCGGCCGTGTCGCCAAACTGCGCGTCCTCCATTCCGAGGGCGAGCTGATACTGCGCGGAGAGGATCTCCGAAAAGCGGTGGGCTATTCGATCGTGCCCAGCACGCAATTCACCGTCGATGCGGTCGGAGAGGACATTGTGCTTTCAGGATACGGCGCCGGTCATGCCGTCGGAATGTGCCAGTGGGGCGCCAAAGAACTGGCCGAATTGGGTTATCCGTTTTCCACCATTTTGTCGTATTACTACCCGGGAACGGAATTACAGGATATGTCACTCACCAAGCCGCCGATCCCCCCCGCTTCGTAGGTGTCTATGGTCTGGTCGTTGTCGAACGCAACCATCGACCTTGCTTGCCTGTAGTTGATGCGGCTATCAGACTTTGACTTTCCCTTCGATTCGTCGCTCATTGCCGGAGAACCGGTGCATCCCCGGGAGCAGGCCAAGCTGCTCGTGGTCAGCCCGCGGCAACAATCGATCGGCCATCGCCGGATTGCCGACCTGGCCGATCTCCTGACACCCGGCGATCTCCTCGTGGTGAACGACACGCGCGTGCGGCCCGCTCGGGTCAAAGGACGGAAGCCGTCAGGCGGCTCCGTGGACATCTTGTTTGTCAAAGCGGTGGCCGATCGCGAGTGGGAAGTGCTGATGAAGGGGAGGTGGCGCGCCGGGGATGTGATCGACATCGCCCCCGATGCCAGGCTGACCGTCCTCCTCCGGGACGGCGGCCGCACTGTGGTCCGTATAGAGGGCACGCGTCCGGTCAGCGAGTGGTTTGAGGCTTATGGCCACATGCCCTTGCCTCCCTACATCAAGCGGACACCGACCGACCAGGACCGAGAATGGTATCAGACTGTGTTCGCGAACGAGGAGGGCGCCATTGCCGCTCCGACGGCGGGCCTTCATTTTACTCCCGCCTTGCTGCGTCGCCTGGCCGAGCGGCGGATCGAGCTGGCCAAAGTCACGCTGCATGTGGGCGTGGGAACCTTTAAACCCGTTACAGTGGATCGCATCGAAGAGCACCGGATGGACCCTGAGTGGGTGGAAATCGGTCCTGAGACCGTCCGGGCGGTCGAACGGGCCAAACAACGACAGGGGAAAATTGTGGCCGTGGGAACTACCGTCGTTCGGGCGCTCGAGTCAGCGGCTTCCGGACCGGGGGTCGTCCGAGCCTATCGCGGAGAGACCCACTTGTTCATCGTGCCGGGGTTCCGCTTCCAAATTACTGAGGCTCTACTGACGAATTTTCATCTCCCTCACACCACCTTACTGATGTTGGTGTCCGCGTTCGCGGGGACCGCGTTGCTCCGGCGGGCCTACGAGGAGGCGGTGCGGACACGATACCGGTTCTACAGCTACGGGGACGCGATGTTGATCACGAACCGTGACGCGTGACGCGTCGCGAGATAGGCTTCACGAGATACGAAAGACGAGAGTTAGAGAAGTTCGCGCTTGATGCTAATGGGAAGCGTGGCTTTGAGCGATTGAGCGTAGGCTGCCAACGTCCGCTGCTGTTTCTGGAGCAACACGTCCTGAATGGCTCGTTCCTTGGCCGCAGCCGCTTTGGCGGGATCAGGATCCTGCTGCCTGAGCATGAGCGCTTGGGCCTCTGCCAGCTCCGCGGGCGTGAGCGCGACGGCATCGCTCACCATCATGCGCGCTTTGAGGCTGAGCAACTCCTTGGCCTGCATCGATTCGAAGATCGAGGGTGTCATGTGGTTGGCGGCCAGCAACCGTTGGTAGTGCTCCGGATCGAAGCGGCCGTTCCTTTGAAACTCGGGAATCTGCAGAATCGATTCGCGCAAATCGTCGTCCGAA
>DATIGH010000273.1:0-2480 GCA_035454845.1 Nitrospira sp. | reverse complement strand
TATGCGGCGCGTCCGATCAAGGCCTCTAAACGGTCATCGTCCTCGAGCCATGCGTCGTTCAGAAAAAACGTCGGAGTCCCGCTCACACCATTGCGCCTTCCTGACCTGACATCGTACAAAACGCGCGCTGCATGGACACGGTCGTGCAACTGCGCTTTAAACGAGGAAACGTCCAACCCTGCCGACTCCGCGTATCGGCAGAGATCCTCCGGTTCCAAATCCTCCTGGTGTTCGAACAGCAAGTCGTGCATTACCCAGAATTGACCCTGATGGGCAGCGGCCTCCGACGCTTCAGCGGCCTGCTGGGCAAACGGATGCTTCTCCACCAGCGGAAAATGCCGAAACACGAAGCGCAGTTGATGCGGGAATCTCATCCGGAGGGTTTTGATCCGGCCGAACGCGTCGCCGCAGAAGGGACACTCGAAATCGCAATAGGCGATGAGGGTCACCGGTGCCGAATCAGGCCCGATGACATGGTCGTCCGGCCGCAAGGGTTCGGCTTGCGGAGTGCTCGTCAATTGATCCATCTTCGAGTGTGTACGTTAGGCTTGATCCCCGGCGCCCGCAGCGAGCACCTCTGCGACCCGCTGGTCTCCGGGCAATCTCGCGTCCTCTCGAGCACCCGCCAGCTCTGTTCCTCGCACCCTCATGCCATGGTGATAGACAAGGTGGCCTCCATACCAGGCGGAAAGGGTCAAACCCGCTGTCCCGATTAGTGAGAGCAACATGGGAAGCGCACCGGCCGACCGCCGTTTTCTTCGCATCAGCAGATTCAGCCCGGTGAGGGCGAGAAGACCGACGTTCATCATCCCGTGCAAGCGCCCAATGTCCTTGGCCCTGCTGTCGGATGGAATCGTGCCATAATCGGCCGCTCCCGCTGCTCCTGCCGCGATTCCACCGAAAAACCCGCCCATCATCGTGTAGTAGGCGGCATCCGCATACGATTGATCCCGAGTCGCCGCGTGCATCGCGTCCAACAACAGGCTGAACGGCAGGAGACCGGCAGGCAGTACGATGAGCTGTGGATGCAACGGATGTCCCATTAACGTCACTTGCGGCATTCGCTTCCTCCTGGATGGATTGGGTCTTCAGGCCTCAAGAGCTCACGACATTACCGGCTTCCATCGATTCCTTGAACCGCTGCAAATCATCCGTGATTTTGAACTCCGGATCCTGCCCGATAAACTTCGCCACTGCCGTGCCCAACCGACCCGCGATTGGCGCATACTGAAGCGTCACCGTCACTCGGGTTTTTCGTCCGCCCTCGATCGGCTCAAATTCTACCGATCCTGCGTGATCGACGTCGGCGTCGTGCAACGCTCGCCAGCCGATGCGCTCATTTTCTACATCGTTGATGATTTCCGCATCCCATTCGATGGTCGGCAGGCCGGTCGTCGTCTTGATGACCCAGTGAGAGAGCCGGTCCGTGATGACTTCCACCGACTCTACATGACTCATGATCTTTGGAAGATTGTTGAGGGCGCGCCAGAACCGGTAGAGCTCGTTCGGCGGTCGGTTGATATCGATGCTTTTTCGGATCTTGGTCGCCTGTTCTGTGTGGAGCTTGCGCCGACCAAGCCGGTTTGTATCTTGGGCGCCGCGCATGTCGATTCCAATGACGCCAAGCGCCGGGCAATAGCCGCTGACTGCGCGATAGAGGAGCGTAGCGCCGCCCAAAGCCAGCGCACCGCCGCCCAGGGACCTCCGGCGCCACCCTCCGATGATCAACCCTATGCCGGCAATGGCGGATACGAGCCGCTGGACGTCTCCGATGTTCTGTGAAGTGTCGGCACGCTCTTCTGACCAGTCCAGATCCTGTGTATTCGTTTGATATCGATAGCGCTTGCCTGCCTTCCGTGTCATGAATTCTCCTCCTGATCTCTTCTCGGTCTGTGTACTAGTTCCAGGCACAAAGTGCCGCCTCATGGCCCGCATTCCCTGCCGGTCAGCACCCAAAATTCACCATTGCAGTTTGCAAGACATGGACCCTCATACGTGAGTCAGGCGGCAAAAACGGAACATCAATTTCGCGGCGCAGACTCTCTTCGTCGACTCCTCCTGTAGGACTTGACCAGACAGACTGTCTTTTCTATGGACACGTTATCCGAACGTCTCGGGCGTTATCGGCTATGTGCTTAGGACTTTCCCCAGGCTTCAAACATAGTGGTGGGGCTTAGCATGAAAGTATGCCGTCATGTGGAAAGGAGGTTCGCCTGTTTGGGCACATCAAAATAGTGTTGCTCATGGCGACGACGGTCAGCTTCCTATCAGGAGGATGCGCGTTATTCCAACAGGTCCTGCCCGGTGTGACGCTGTCCGACGCCGATGTCATCAGCGTGCTCGACAGCCTTGATGCAGCCGAAATCGCCGCCGCCAAGCTTGCACAGGAGAAAGCCACTGCGCCAGAAGTGCAGGCTTTTGCCGGGCGAGTGCTGAACGAACACCGGCAGTTGGGCGAGGCCAATGGACGATTGGCCACA
>DATIGH010000272.1:0-7019 GCA_035454845.1 Nitrospira sp. | reverse complement strand
GTTCGATGTTCTTCTTGAAGTACGCCTGATCGGCGGGATCGACTTTGGCGGCGATCCTCAGCGGTATGCCGACGCGCTTTGCCACTTCTATGGCGTGATCTGGACACTTCTCAGGCGAAATGCGTCCGAGAAACGCGAGGTAAGACCCCGGCCGCTCGTGCATTGTATACAAGTCCCTGGGGATGCCGTGGTAGACGGTCCCGGCCCAGTTCGCCTGCGGCAAGGGTTTTCGTTGAGCGTTGGAAATCGATATCACGGGCAGCTCGCTGTATTCATTGAAAATCGGCTGGAGTTCCGGCAAGTCGAGGCGTCCGTGCAAGGTCGTGACAACCGGGGCGTGGGCACGCCGGCTCATGGGAAAGCTTAGAAAGTCGAGATGCGAGTGGATCACGTCATACTGGCCGGACGTAGCACCGAGCGCCAGTTCCTGCATAAGAATCATGGGCGCATCTCGATTCACAAGGCCGGTTTCATGGAGACGTAGAGCCCGAGAACAGCACGCCTTGAGCTCAGCGGCGGTCTTGGAATCTCCGCTGGCGAACAGTGTGACCTCATGACCTTGCCGTACGAGTTCCTCAGTCAGGTAGGACACGATCCGTTCGGTCCCGCCGTACAATTGCGGGGGCACACTTTCCCAGAGCGGAGACAACTGAGCGATCTTCATGAGTTATGTCCTTTCTTAAGGTAGAACTGCTGAGGTTCGGGCGATCCGGTGAGGATGGCTCTACTATGGCGAAGTGCTGCCTTCGGTCGAACTAGGGAGACTTCTAGTCCTTCCCGCCATTCAGACCCTGGCTCCCGAATGCTTCATCCCCTGACGCCCGCTCCGCAGTTCACCCGATGTGCCCTCCACGATTCTCCGCAGCAGTTTCAGTGACATCACGGATAGTCGCGTCCGAATGTATTGGTTACTGTGACCCACAACAGGGGATGTCAGGCCGGCCGGCTAGGTACCTGCCGAGCCGATCGATCAAGGCGTAACCGTTCCGAGGTCGTCACTCGCACGACCGGCGGTTGCGGATTACAGGCAATGGAGATTCGGGATGGGGAACCACGGCCAAACCGAAGGGGGCGGAGCCTTGTCACTTCTCGCGGGACGTCATCTCCGATGGTATGCCCTTTGGACCCACAGTCAGTGCGAGCAACTGGTAAGAGGGCAGCTCGATGGCAGAGGGTTCGAGGTCTTTTTGCCGACGATCGGTGTGTGGTCGTGGCGTGCCGGTGTCAAACACAAGATTCGCCGGCCCTTGTTTCCCGGCTATCTGTTTGTCCGCGACGAGCTGTCCGGGGCCCGCTATGTCGAACTGCTGAAAGCCAGAGGCTTGGTTGGTGTGCTAGGCGGACAAGACGGTGGTCCAGGAGAGATTCCGGAGAGCGAGATCGACGCGATCCGGACCCTCGTCAACTCGGAGTTGCCGGCGGCGCCCTATCCCTACCTTCAGACGGGACAACGGGTGCGCATCACGGATGGGCCGCTCGCAGGTGTCGAAGGCATTCTGGTGGACCGGCGTGCCGGCAAAGGTTTTCTGGTGTTGTCGGTCAATCTGTTCCGCCGCAGCGTCGCCGTCGAAGTGGATGTCGCTTCGGCCGTCGCTGCATGATGGGCCCCATGCGTCGTTGTCGCAGAGGAAGCAGGTGCGTCGCGATGAGGAGCGTCGGCCTCACCGCGTGGTGTTGGGGACTGTTGATCCCCATGCTGCTGGTACCGGACACCGTATCGGCCCAACTGCTGCAAGGCATTCCCCGTTCACCGATAGAGACCATGAGCGGTTCCACCGAGCGAATGCCCGAAGGATGGTATGTGATGCCCTGGGTAGCCACGGGCGTCGTGTATGACGACAACGTGTTTTTTACGACGCGCGACCGCAAGCAGGATGACGTGTTTCTTCGCGTGACGCCCGGCTTGCAGGGCAGCTATCAGTCGACGCCTTTGACCGTCATCGCCAATTATCGGTTCGATTCCGAGGTCTACAACAAACTGAGTAATCTCTCGCATTTTACACAACGGCAGTTCGGCACCGTGGAGCTGCGCGGACGGCCATCGAACAACTTAAATGTGAACGGGATTCTTGGCTATGCGCAGACGCGCACGCCCTACGAGCTCAATTTTCTCACGTCGGCGCAAACCGCGCGCATTAATACCGAGCGCGTCTTCATCAGCCCCAACGCCGAATACCGGCCCAATGCGCTGACGAGGTTCCGTGCCGAATACGGGTACTCGAGAGACACCTTTGACGACAACATCACGATCGATTCGAATATTGTCAATCTTGGAATGGAACGGAGAGTGGGGACCCATGATTGGATCGGGCCCGCATACGTGGGACGGCATTTCCGCTTCGGAGGCGATTTCTCGCAGCCCGGTGTGGGGTTCCTTGGCGGCAATCCTGAGCCCGTGGATTCCTACGCGCTCATGGCCTCGTGGGCCCATGACTTCACGGCTGACACCCGGCTGGATGTGCGGGCCGGGCCTCGCCTGACCGACGGAAAGATCGACGATCGCCCGGAGGCTTTCGTCGGCATCCGGAAAAGAATCCACAATGGCGAAATCGCATTGGCGTATACCAGCGCGTTGACGACCGTGATCGGAACCGTCGGTGCAACCCGAACGGACAGCGTCGTTGCTCGCTTCGTGTACGAGCCCGTACGGCACTTGACGTTTACCCTTTCCCCGACCGCCGCCTGGATCAAAAGCACGACGTTTACCTCGACCGTGTACACGGGGTACGTCGAGGCGGCGTACCAATTCAATAAATATGTGACCGCAAAAGGATCCGCCTATTTCAGCTATCAGGAGGGCGAGTTCGTTTCAACGGAAGGGGCGACCGAGACACTGATCATTCCGCGGAATGTGTACTGGTTGCGGCTCGAATTCACTTATCCCACGCGGTGGGACTATTGAACCGGAGGTTTCACATGATACTACGACTGTTCATAGGTGTGGCGTGCGTGATGGTGTGGGCCGGGTTTGGGTTTGCCACAGAGACGGCGTCGGTGTCCAAGGAGCAGGCATCGGCATCAGTGTCCGATCAGGATCATGCCCTCGCACAGAGCCAGGAGATCGGCGAATACCGGATCGGGCCGGAAGACATGCTCGATATCTCCGTCTGGAACAATAGCGCCATCAGCCGGACCGTTCCGGTCAGGCCTGACGGCAAAATCTCACTGCCGCTCGTCAACGACGTGCAAGCGGCCGGGCTGACGCCGAATCAGCTTCGCAGCGTTCTCATCAAGAAATTGGCCGAGTATGTTCCGTCGCCGGAAGTGTCGGTCATCGTGCGTGAGGTTCATAGCTTCAAAGTGTCGGTGATCGGCGAGGTAAAAAAGACCGGCCGCCACGAATTGAAGGGCCGGGCGACAGTCCTCGACATCTTGGCGATGGCCGAAGGCTTTGGCGAATTTGCCGGCCGCGGCCGGATTGTCGTGCTACGTCCGGAAGGCAAGACCATGCGGCAGATTCCGTTCAATTACAACAAAGTCATGTCGAGCAACGGGGCTTTAGAAAACTTCTTCCTCCAACCGGGCGACATCATCGTCGTCCCATAACCGCTCGGAGCGAGTATGCAAGATCACGACAGACGATCAGTGACAAGCTTGGTGGCCGAAGTCTGGCGGCGTCGGAAATGGCTGGGGATTGTCCTGTTTATGATGCCGGCCGCCGCCTTGCTGAGTCTCGCGGTGAGTCTGCCAAATCTCTACAGCTCGACGGCGACCGTTCTTGTCGAGCAGCAACAGATTCCCGAAGGCTTCGTCAAGCCTTCGGTCACGGCAGAAGCCGACACTCGACTCAATTTGATTCGGGAAAAACTGTTGAATCGGGCCGGATTGCTCGAGTTGATCTCGCGGTTCGATCTCTATCCCGAGTTGAGGAAGAAGGCTCCGGAAGAGGCGGTGGTCGGACGCATGCGGAAAGACATCGTTCTCGAGCTGAAGGAACTGCAGCGTCAGGTGTACGGGCGGGACGGAACCTTTGGGTTCAAGGTGAGTTATCGGGGGCGCGATCCGGAAACCGTGGCCAAGGTGGCCAACACGCTCGCCACCCAGTACGTGGATGAAAATCTGAAGATGCGGACCAATCAGGCCAGCGAAACCACGTTGCTGCTCAAAAAACAGCTCGAGGACATCAAGCGGCGGCATGAAGAGGATGAACGAAAGATCGCATCGTTCAAGCAACGCCACATGGGTGAGTTGCCGGAGCAGATCGAAGTCAATCTGTCCACCCTCGGGCGGCTGAACCAGGAGCTGACGTCGAACAGCGAGCATCAGATGCGAGTCCTGGAGCGGAGGGAACGGTTGGGCAAGCAGCTGTTCGACCTCAATTCCGGTGTCCCCGTGACGTCCGTCTACAATCCCGACTCGATGACCCATCATCTGGAAAAGCTCCGCACGGAGCTTACGGAGCTGCGCACGAGAGCCAGCGCCAAGCATCCCGACGTCATCCGGGTGCAGGGCGAGATTGCGGCCATTGAGAAGGCCCTCGAAGAAACGGCGAAGGACGCCAAGCTCGACCCGGCACAGGCGGCGGCGGTGTTGTCCAGTCCTGAGGACATCAAGCACGCGCTGCGCGAATTGGATCATGAGCTCAAGAGCCTGAAAGCGGATGAGCAGCGGCTGCGGGCGGAAGCGGCGACGATCCAGCGCCGGGTCGAACGCTCTCCGCAACACGCGCAAGAGTTTCAACAGCTCGAGCGCGACTACAAAATGACCAAAGATCTCTACTTTTCACTGCTCCAGCGCTATGAGGATGCCCAGCTGGCGGAAACCATGGAGCAGGCCAAACATGTGGGGCAAATGCGCATCGTGGATCCGGCGATGCCGTCCAAGGCTCCTGTCGCCCCGAGTCGGTTGAAACTGATTCTGGGCGCCCTGGTGCTCTCCTTTGCGGCGGCGATCGGCGGCATGATGCTGGCGGAGCAACGGGATCAGTCCTTTCACGACGTGGAAAGCTTGAGGAGCTTCACGAAGGTGCCGATTCTCGTCCGCGTCCCCGCGATCGTGACGAAAGCCGACCGCCTGCGGAACTATCGGCGGTCGACCATGAGGGCTCTCGCGTCTATCATCAGCCTCGGGTTGATCATCGGCGCGTTTTCTTATCTGGCCTGGGACAATGAACAGCTGGTGTGGATGCTTACGGAGGGCCGGGCGCCGCAGCAACCACGTTGAGGACTAATATGTCCTTATTCGAAGGAATGACGCTATGAAAGAACACATGAAGCCTGTCTTACGAACGTCGCCACTGGAGACGCATGCGTCCTCGAACTTCGGGCAGGTTGAAACGCGAGTGGATCCGGTCATGGAAAAAAGCGCCATTCGCTCGAAACCGGACGACCGGCTGGTGAGTCTTGTATCGCCGGCGACGATCGAGGCGGAGCAGTATCGGACACTCGGGATGATGCTGGAGCAGCGACGGCACTCAGGCCTGCTTCAGGTCGTGGCGGTGTCGAGTCCGACCATGGGAGATGGAAAAACGGTCACCTCCATCAACCTCGCCGGAGCCTTGGCTCAGTCACCGCAAGCCCGCGTGCTGCTGATCGATGCCGATTTCAGAAAGCCGTCCCTGCCCACCCAAATGGGTCTTCGTGAGGGCGCCGTGCTCGGGCTTCGCGATGCCATCCTGAACCCGAACCTCGCCCTCAAGGACATCGTCCGGCGGCTGCCCGCCTACAACCTGTCGGTGACGACTGTTGGCCGGGCGCAGATCATGCCGCACGAGATCTTCAAGTCCACGAGATTTGCCGAGCTGATTGACGAGGCACGCCGGGACTACGAATGGATCATTCTCGATACGGCCCCGCTGGTGCTGGCGCCCGACTGTCTCATGATGGGCCGAAGCATTGACGGGTTCGTCATGATCGTGGCCGCCCATAAGACGTCAAGGAAGGAAATTGCCGAAGCGTTGAACATCATCGGTCCTTCGAAGCTGCTCGGGCTGGTATTCAACAATGACGACGGCCTTCTCGAATCCTACGGGTATCGGACCTATCTGTCAGTCGCCCAAGCTCAGCAGGAGGAGCTGGGGCGCCAGGACTAAGATCAATCTCACATCGCAAAACAGGATCCCGGCTTGAGATAGCAGAAATCGGAACTTAGCCATGCGCATCAGACCGTTTGTCGAAAATATCCTCGTGCTCGGTCAAAGCAACCTGGCCAATGCTGTTACAGCGGAACTGCGAAAGCGAAGGCGATACAGGATCCTGGACTTGATGGAACCGGGTGAACCTGGACGCGTGTTCAAAGACGGTGTTCCGTTCGTCGGCTCGCTCGACCGTGGACTTCGCACGATTCCCCGCACGCACCGGATCGTGGTTGCGCTCAGCGAACGGCGCGGGCGGTTGCCCATCGAGGCTCTGCTCGATGCCAAGCGGCAGGGGGTCGCGATCGAAGACGGCGTCCATCTCTATGAACGATTGACGGGCAAGCTTGCGCTTGATCAGCTTCAACCGAGTCATCTCATCTTCGCTTCGGAACTGGGCCGGAAGTCCCTCCACACCTATTTGTTGCGGATCGTGAGCGTCTTGGTGGCGGCCGTTGGCCTGGTACTGTGCGCACCGTTGTTCGCCCTCATAGCGCTGCTGATCAAGTGGGATTCACCCGGCCCAATTTTCTTCTTGCACGAGCGGATTGGGAAAGACGGTCGAAAATTTTCGTTGGTAAAGTTCCGCACGATGGATGCCGTGGTTCCGTCCAGATCGGAATGGGTCAGGGACAACGGCGACCGGATTACCACGGTGGGACGCTGGCTGCGCAAATACCGACTGGACGAACTGCCCCAACTGTTCAATGTCCTGATGGGACATATGAATGTGATTGGGCCGCGCCCGCATCCGGCCTCCAACTATCATCTCTTCATGCGGAATATCCCCTTCTACACCTTCCGAGCGACCGTCCATCCCGGCATCACAGGCTGGGCTCAGGTGCGTTACGGCTATGCCAACGACCTCCAGGAAGAAATCGAAAAGATGCGGTACGACATGTACTACATCAAGTATCAATCGTTGCGGCTCGATATCGAAATCATC
>DATIGH010000271.1:0-5307 GCA_035454845.1 Nitrospira sp. | reverse complement strand
CCACTCAACTCGAGACGCTCGCATGGCCGAATCCACCTTCACGGATCCGCTCGCACAGGAATACTATCGGCAGGGAGAAACCGAGCTGGAGCGGACACAGTCCGCCGAGGCGGTGCTACGTAAAGCGGAGGCGTTCGGCCAACGAGACGCCCGGTCTGAAGTCATGCAGTCGGCGTTCTATTTTTTAGCCGCAGCACATTTCCTCGAGAGCCGCGACGCCGGCGAGTCCGGGCGAGCCTATCACCAGGCCGGCCAGCAGCTCCACCGGATCGGACAGTTCACACAGGCCGCCCGCGCCTATTCCAGCGCAGGTCGCCAGGCCGAACGTGCAGCGCTGACCGCGACGGCAGCGGCATCGAAGCATGACTTCCAGCACCTGGCCGTCCGGTCATACTCGCGCGCCAATCATTGCTTCGCAGAAGCGGGTGAGCTGGATTGGTCGGAAACTGAATACCTCAACGAGCGCAATGCCCGTGTGACATGGGCGAAGATGGAGGGTAAGCACCCTTGGGGCCTGCTTGCGTGGAAGGTCACGAGCAACTACGGCACGAGTTTCTCGCGGTGGGGGCTGTGGGTGATCGGCACGATCGCGATGTTCAGTGTGCTATATGAACTGTTTTTCCAGCTGCAGTGGCTTCAGCCGATGGAGTCCGAAACCATCCCTGCCTGGATTCCCTTTTGGTCAGCAGTGTACTACTCCGTGAACGTCACGGCGGCACTCGGACTCGTGGATTACCAACCGACACACATTTTGAGCCAGGCTGTCGTCGTGATCAATGTCCTAGCCGGCTACATCTTGCTGGGTATCGGCATTGGGATCATTGGCCGTATGATACGCAGCCGTTAACAGGCTGCTGACAAAATCCGCCAGCGTCGTTCTCGCATCGCTCAGAGCCTCAACGTACTGAAAAGCGTACGCCTCGCCCCTTCGCTCGCTGCGGCCTGCTCGCGGAGCGGCGCGTCTCGGCGCGCCGGGGCTGGGCGGGTGAGAACAACGGCCTTTGTGAGCAGCCTGCGGTCCCTCCCCGACTACCGTCGAAGCAGTCCCGCGATGGATATGCGGTATTCGCAGGGTCGGACGGGCGTCAGCGACACCTTGCCGATCCGGCTGAGGCGATCCACTGATAGAAAAACCTGCGCCCATCCGATTCCCGTCAACGATGAGAGTCCGTCCAAAGGTTGTGCACCTCGCCGCTTGACGGCCCTGAGCATGATACCATCCGCAGACTGGGACATTGAGGCCTGCTGCGTGTGAGTTCTCATAATCCCTCCGTTCCGACAGAAGGTGTGAGAAGCATGGGTGAGGTACTTACGTTGTCAAGCGTAAGTATGAACCGAATGAGGCTACAGACAACAAATTCGTCAAATTCCGCCACCCTGCCATCGCCGTGCCAGATCAGCTTCCTCTCGCGCCGTAACCGCGCGCCAGCGTCCGACAGCAAGATTGCCCAGCCTCACCGGTCCGATCGCCACACGTACCAACCGCAGCGTTGGATGGCCAACAGCCGCCGTCATGCGCCGAACCTGACGGTTCTTTCCCTCATAAAGCACAATCTCGAGCCAGGCTGTTGGTACGGTATGGCGGACCCTAATCGGAACCGAGCGCTCCGGCAAGGGAGGCTCTTGTGTGAGGAGACGGACGACGGCGGGTTGGGTGCGTTTTCCGCCCAAGACGACGCCGCGGCGCAACTGGGCAAGCGCCGATTCATCTGGTATCCGCTCGACGTGCGCCCAATACACTTTGGGCAATTTGTAGTGAGGATCGGTGATGCGATGGGCTAACGTGCCGTCGGAAGTGAGGATCATGAGGCCCTCGCTGTCGCGGTCGAGGCGGCCGGCCGCATACACCCCGGGCACTTGGATGTAATCGGCGAGGGTCGGCCGACCCTCGGGATCGGTAAAACAGGGCAGCACATCGTAGGGCTTATGGAAGACGATCGTCGTCGGAATACGCGGCGTGCCGCTATTCACGTGTCAAATGCCCCCCGCCGGTTGTGACGGTTCCGCCGGCCTCCTGAAGGGCTTGATTGATTCACACGTTCGTGTACCATTGCGTCCGGCTCGAACTGTACGTTGCTCCCTACAGGGAATGTTCTTTCTCTTGGCACAGGTCGGGAAGCTGATGACCACACGAACGTTTCTTGAAGGCACAAGTTCCAAGCTTCTTCGTATCTTAGGAGTTCACCGACTCCTGATCAACAAGGGCATCGACCTTGCTCGAGCCTGATACATCTCCACCTTCATGCAGGAGGGCTTATGACAGCACACCGCGTCCGTCATCATCGGGTCTTCATGCAGGCGAGCATAATTGTGTCCGTCGTAGTCTTCATGTCCGGCTGTGTTTCAACCGACACTCACCAAAAGGCGCTGGACGAGCTGACCAAAGCCAAGCAGCTCTCGGCCAGCCAAGCCGAGGAGTTGGAAGCGCTGAAAAAGAAAACCAAAGCCGAATCGGACCAACTCCAGCAGCAATTGGCTGGTCTACAGCAAAACCTCGATCAGGAGACGAATCAGCGGAAGAGCGCAGAACAACAGGCCGCTTCGCTCGAGAAAGAGCGCGAAGCGTTGAAGGCCCGATCGACGGAACTCCAAGGGAAGCTCGACAGCCTGGAGCGTGAAAAGAGCCAGCTCAACAGCGACTTGGGGGATGTCCGCGCGCAAATCGCGGCGCTGGAAAAGAAACTGGCCGATGAGTCGGCGCAGGTGACGGCGCTGGAAAACGACAAACAGCAGCTCGCCAGCGGGACGGCCACGGCGCAAAGTGAAATCGTGAAGCTTCAACAGCGGGCCGCCGAGCTCGAGGCCGAATCCGCCCGCGTGGCCAGAGAGCGTGAACAATTGCGCCAAGAGCAGAACCGGCTGGCAGCGAACCTCGATCAGGAACGCCAGCGGCTGAAAGCGGAGACGGAAGCAAAGGCCAAGCTGCAGCAGGAGCAATCCCAGCTTGCGGCCAGCTTGGACGAGGAACGGAAACGTCTCAAGGCCGAGGCGGAAGAAAAAGCCCGGCTGCAGCAGGAGCAATCTCAGCTTACGGCCAGCTTGGACGAGGAACGGAAGCGCTTGAAGGCCGAAGCGGAAGAAAAAGCTCGTCTCGAACAGGAACGCGCCGCGA
This sequence comes from Nitrospira sp., assembly GCA_035454845.1. GTDB lineage: Bacteria > Nitrospirota > Nitrospiria > Nitrospirales > Nitrospiraceae > Nitrospira_C. Next base: position 2,195 of record DATIGH010000271.1, on the reverse strand, counting down.
AGGAAGAGGAGATCCGCCGCCTGACCAAGACTCAGGAGGACCTTTCGCGATCTCTCAAGGACGAAATCGACAAAGGGAATATCACGATACAACAAGTACGTGATCGTCTCACGATCAACATGGTCGATCGCGTGCTGTTCGACTCAGGCAAGGCCGACATCAAGCCGGCTGGCTTGAAGGTGTTAAAGCAGGTCAGCGACGTCTTGAACAAGATCACCGACAAGCAAATCAGGATCGAAGGCCATACCGACAACGTCCCGATCAGTGCCAAGCTTCAGGATAAGTTCAAGACCAATTGGGAACTCTCGGCCCACCGGGCGACGACCGTCGTGCGCTACCTCATCGATAACGGAGGCGTGCAACCTCAAGCGCTGTCGGCTGTGGGATACGCCGATACGCATCCCATCGCGAGCAACGACTCGGAAGAAGGCCGGGCCTCCAATCGGCGCATCGAAATTATCCTCTATCCGAAAGATCTCTCACAAATCGCGGGAGGCCTGTCCCCAACCAACTGACACGGTTTGCTTCCTCCATGGCGCGAGGCCTTCGAAATGAAGGCCTCGCGGGTTTCTTTCTTCACGCCTGGACTTCTCCCCTCCAGCGCAGTATCGTGGACCACACCGCTTAACAAGAGAGGATCTGATGCGCTGGCAGAGCCGACGGCAAAGCGAACACGTTGAAGACCGGCGGAGTCTGGGCCCGGCGAAAATCGGCGGCGTCGGGGGACTGGGGATCGGAGGCATCGTCCTCGTGTTGGCCGTCAGCTATTTTACCGGGATGAACCCACTGACGCTCATCGACATGATGAGCGGTCTCCAGAGCACGACAGAGCCACCTATCCAGTCAGTGCCGACCGGTCCGGTCCAGGACGAAATCGGGCGATTCGCCTCGGTGGTGCTGGCCGACACCGAAGATACCTGGCAGCAGTTGCTTCCCAGGGTAGGACGCCAGTATGAAAATCCGCGACTCGTGTTATTTACTGGCGCGGTTCACTCGGCCTGCGGCGCGACCTCCTCGTCGGTGGGGCCGTTCTATTGCCCACAGGATCGCAAGCTGTACCTCGACCTCTCCTTCTTCAAGGAAATGTCCCAGCGGCTGGGCGCTCCGGGCGACTTTGCCCAGGCCTATGTGATCGCCCATGAAGTCGGCCATCATGTGCAAAACCTCTTGGGGATTTCGGATAAAGTGCACCAACTCCAGCGTCGGGCCGGAGAAGCGGAAGGCAACGCCCTCTCGGTGCGCATGGAATTGCAAGCCGATTGCTTTGCCGGCGTCTGGGGTTACCACGCCAACCGCGAACGAGGCTTGATCGAACCGGGAGATTTCGAAGAAGGGCTGGTGGCAGCAGCGGCTATCGGAGACGATCGTCTACAGAAGATGTCCCGCGGATACGTGCAGCCGGAAAGCTGGACACACGGCTCTTCACACCAGCGGAAGACCTGGCTTCGCAAAGGCCTGGACACCGGAAACCCCGACGCCTGCGATACGTTCTCCACCAAACAGCTTTAACCTCTGGAGTCCTTGATGATTGAAGAAGACGCATGCTCCACCGCTTCCCCTGCACCGTCAGCATGGGAGGCGGTGTTGGCCGATCCACCCTGGGCGGCAAAATCGTTCCTTGCTGTCGCGGCGGCCACGATAGGCGGGTTGGCGTCGTGGATCGGGAATTATAGCTCCCCAGCTGCCGCTCAGATCGGCGCCAGTTACCTCGGAGGATTTTTGCTGGGATGGGCCTTTCGCCGATTCCTGAGAATCGCCGCTATGCTGGTGGCCGTCGTGCTGGCCGGTATCGCTGTGATGAAGGCGAGCGGCTGGATCGACGTGGACTGGAGCGCTCTCGAAGCACAGGTCGGCCGAACGGTCCAGTGGCTTCACGGCGAAGCAGAGGGACTCAGGAACGTCTTGACGGGATTTTTGCCTTCGGCGGGAGCGGCAGGAGCCGGATCATTTTTCGGTTTCCGCAAGAAATAAGAGGCTCCTTACGAGCTCGAATGGTTAATCGGCCAGCTTTTCTTTGATTTTGCGTTCAGCCTTCTCGAAGCCTTGGGCCGTCTTGTCTACAGCCTTCTTCAGTTTCCGCTCTACCTTTTCCGGCACATGTTTGTCTTCAATTTTCTTGGCCGTCTTCTTGAAGCCTTCTTCAATTTTCTTGCCGATCTTTTTAGCCGTTTCACCGACCTTCTGCGTAAAAGACG
>DATIGH010000270.1:0-5386 GCA_035454845.1 Nitrospira sp. | reverse complement strand
CCAGGTAATGCTGCCGTTGACATAAATCGGTCCCCAGAGCTGGCCTCGCATAGCAGCCTCTATCCCTCGACGGCGTGTGGCGCCTCGGCTTTCAGTCGTCCCTTCATCACCGACGAATACCAACTCCGATTTGAGATCGATCGCCCACAACGTCGTAATGAGTTCGATGCCGTCTGGTCCCCATGGCGTGGAGCGCAGTCCCACTTCATAGGTCCGAGCTTTGGCAAGCGGTGATGCGCCAGGGTCCACGGCTGAGCGTGCATCGTTGCTATGGTAGCCCTCACCATAGTTGGCAAAGAATTCGGTTCGGAACCAGGGCCCCAGGATCAGATTGGCCTTGGGAAGCACGAGGCTCGAAGTCGTTCGTCCAGCCGGCTGTTCTGCACAAACAGCGCATCGGTTCCGCACGTCGAATGTGAATGTTTCTGCTCGCAGGCCGCCCGCCAATCGCAACCATGAAACCGGTTGGGCTTCCGCTTTGAGGTAGGGTGCGTAGGAGGCCTCCAGGATATCGCTATCCGTGGTGGTGTCGAGCGGATTGCGTGTTACCTGGGTACCGAGGCGGGCGTGAATATCATCAACCCTGGTCTGAAAACCGATCGTACCAACAGTCGGAATGCCGAACAACTCTGCCCGTTGCTTGTATCCGATATCTCCGCCATACATGATGCGGGTATCGTGCTGTTGAATGCCATCGCCATTGACGGGGTCGTTCAGGAAAAAGGTGAAATTGGTGTACAGGTCGAACTTGTAGTACTGTCCGTAGGCATTTGCGAAGAATTGCCCGCCTGTCTGGGTATCATAATGGTAGTTCAGCCGGGCGGTGCTGCGGAGCGTCTTCCCGCCTTCCGACGGATCGACGGCACCGAAGCGATCGAGGGTTCCATCGGAGACCGCCCGCAGGGGAATTTCCCCTGATGCATTCCATTGCGCTTTGTGAAGGGTCGCCGTGAAGCTCAATTCATCGCGGCTGGACAAATTGGTGGTCACCCTCCCAAGAAGATTCCCACGGAAATACCGGTTGTCATTCAGAAAAGGACCGTTGGTGTAGTAGCCCTCTCCGGCAAAGAGGGTGCGGATTTTGTCCTTGGTGGGAGAGAACATAAGAACATAACGTTGCGTGTCAAACTGCCCTCCTGCGGCCTGTACAATGCCTTCTTCGACGACCTGGCGGGTTCGAAAGTTGACCGCCCCGGCTGTATCAAAGTCGCCGAATTCCGGCAGATAGGCTCCTTTGTATACGTCAAGCCCCTCGATCGACTCAGGGATGATGAAGTTCAGATCGGCATAGCCTTGTCCATGGACATGGGAACGGAAGTTCACCGGCATGCCGTCTGAGAAAAACGCGACATCGGTGCCATGATCGGCATCGAATCCGCGCAGGAAATACTGATCGGCCTTTCCGGCGCCGCCGGAATGTTCGACCGCGACAAAGCCGGGGATCAGCCGCAGCACCTGAGCCGGCCGACCCTGAGGCTGAAGAAGATATTCCCGGTCAGGGACGAATTGCTGGGATGACGCGGCGTGCGGCCGCTCGCCGATGACCGTCACTTCCGGCATATCCAACTCGATCGCATCCGGATCGTGCGCGAAGACGGGACTCCAAAAGGAGACCAGGAGCGCAGCGAGAGCGCTCACCGCCCGGAGACGAGAGATCATGTGATCCCAGTACCGGTGGTCGTCATCGCCAGCTTGCCGTGCTTGACGCCTTTCACGCTGAGGATGGCGTCCGCCACCTGTCTAATCTGAGATCCCTTCCCTCTGACAACGAGCACCTCAAGACAATGGTCGTGGTCGAGGTGGACATGCATGCCTGAAAGAATCTGTCCTTGATAGTCGTGTTGAATATCGGTCAGCTTGGCGGTCAAATCCCGCACATGGTGGTCGTAGACGAAGGTGATGGTTCCGATCGTCGGCTTGTTCTCATCCCACTCTTCCCCAACCAGGGTGTCGCGAATCAGATCACGTAGCGCTTCCGAGCGGTTCGTATACCTTCGTGCCTGGATGTGCCGATCAAACTTTTTCAGCAATCGGTCGTCCACCGAGACTCCGAATCTCACCAACTTGGCCATGGCAAATCCTCCCGTAGCACGAATTTGTATTTTATAGCACTGCCGCCGGGCGCAGACAACAGCAGGCGGCCCTAGGCCGAGACCGAGGCGAGGTGGCGACTCTTGGGCAATTGCTTAGGTGCGAGGCAGGATGGCCTGCGCCATGATGGTCATACGCGCTGATCGACGAAGCCACAAAGGAGAAACTCATGGCGACGGCAAGACAGCGGGCGGCAGCGCGCCGCAACATCAAGAAGGCGGCGGCAACGGCGAAACGCAAACGGTCGATTGCGCACCTGTCCAAACGCACGAGAACGGCTTTGGGCCAACAGGGAGCCAAAGCGGCCCCCCGCAAGCATCGCTCGGCCTGATAGAGCAAGGAACCCTGTCGGCGAGGCTATTCTCCCCGCACAGGAATGTAGAGAATGGTCCCCTGGCGGTTGACCAGGAGCAAGGCAAGATCGCTCGGTTTCATCGGATCGGCGAGGCGCTGAAACGTCGAGAAGTTTGGAATGGGCTGGCGGTTCAATTCCAGTATCACATCGCCAGGCTGCAGGCCGGAGGATTCCGCAGAGCTGCCTTCTTCGATATCGGTCACGACGACCCCGGTGTTGACCGGCAAATCCATCTGGCGAGCGAGCGGAGGCGTGACATCGTCGAACACTACACCGGACAAGGGATGGGCGCCAGAACCCGTCGCGGTGGCCGTCTGACTTTTCTTGGCCCGCTCGCGCGGAGCCTCCTGGACCGTCAGTTCGACTTGGATCGTCTTGCCATCCCGCATGACATCAAGGCGGTGCTTGCTGCCGATTGCGGCCGCGGCGATCAGATTGCGAAGATGCCCGCTGTCCATGACGTCCCGACCGTCGAACCGCTCGATGACGTCGCCTCGCTTCAGGCCTGCCTTCTCCGCGGATCCCTTGGACTGCAAGTCAGTGACGATCGCACCCTTCACATCTGGCAACTTGAACATTTTCCCCAACAGCGGCGTGACGTCCTGCGTTGACGCACCGAGAAATCCGCGGACGACCCGGCCGGTCCTGATGAGGCTTTGCATCGCCGTCCGCGCCATATTGCTCGGGATGGCAAACCCCACACCGACGCTTCCCCCAGTGGGACTCGCAATGGCCGTATTGATGCCGACGAGCTCGCCGTTCGTGTTGACGAGCGCTCCGCCGGAATTACCCGGATTGATCGGTGCATCGGTTTGAATGAAATCTTCGAAATCGGCAACGCCGACGTCTGCCCGGCCGACGGCGCTGACGATACCGAAGGTCACCGTCCGGCTCAGGCCGAGGGGGTTCCCAATCGCCAGCACGAAATCACCGACGGCAAGATTACTGGAATCACCCCACGGCACCGTGGGCAAATTGGTGCTCTGGATCTTGACCACCGCCACGTCGGTCTTCGGATCGGTCGCGACGACCTTGCCTTTGAATTGGCGGCGGTCGGCCAAGATCACTTCCACATCCACTGCATCGGCAACGACATGATTATTCGTGACGATGTACCCGTCGGAAGAAACGATGACGCCGGAGCCTTGTCCGTATTGCCGCCGCGGCGGCGGTTCCCTGAACAAGCCGAAGGGCAACATCTCGTCACTGAATGCCTGATCCCGAACCATCACGGTCGACGCAATGCTTACGACGGCCGGAATGACCTTCGATGCCGTGGTCTTGACCTGATTTTGGAGATCACCGCCGGCGCCGACAGGAAGTAGTCGGCCTCTCGCCTCTGCGGAGCTGCCAATGGCGAGAATAAGCATCGCTGCACCCACCACTTGCGACAGGAAGCGGACGAAACCAGGCATATCGCCCTTTCTTTCAGAACTGTAGGTGAGACCTGAAGAAATGCCGTAGCCTAGCACGGAGCGGAGGGCGACGCACTCATAAATCCACATGACGCAGGCGAAGCGCGTTGGCAATGACAGAGACGGAACTGAATGTCATGGCCGCACTGGCGACCATGGGGCTGAGCAGTACCCCCAAAAAGGGATACAGCACGCCGGCTGCGACCGGTACACCTGCAAGATTGTAGACAAAGGCGAAGAAGAGATTCTGGCGGATGTTCTTCATGGTCTCCCGGCTCAGGCGGATAGCCCGTACCAGAGCGCGAAGATCTCCCTTGACCAGAGTCATCCCCGCGCTCTCCATGGCGATATCCGTTCCGGTTCCCATCGCAATCCCCACATGAGCAAGCGCCAACGCCGGGGCATCATTGATCCCATCACCGGCCATAGCAACCATACGGCCTTGCGCTTTAAGATCGGCGATGATGCGCCCTTTCTGCTCCGGCAGCACTCCCGCATGCACCTCGGTGATTCCGAGCTGTGAGGCGACCGCTTCCGCGGTGAGCTGATGATCACCGGTGACCATCACCATGCGCACTCCCTGCTCGTTCAGCAGGCGGACGGCCTCGGGAGTCGAGGATTTGACGGGATCTGCTACTCCTAACAACCCTGCGGCCTTGCCGTCCACCGCCACAAACACCGTGGTCTGACCGTCTGTTCTCAAGCGTGTCGCTTCCTCTTCCAGCACGGCGAGGCCGGGATCCGTCAGCTTCAACTCTTCTCTCAACAATGCTGACGTTCCAACCGCAACGGAATGCTCGTCCACCTGCCCGGTCACTCCAAAGCCGGTGACCGACCGAAATTCCCGCACCGGTCCAAGTGCCAATCCTCGCTGTTCCGCTCCGGTCATCACGGCCGAGGCGACCGGATGTTCGCTGCGGCGCTCCAGACTGGCTGCGAGCCGTAAGACCTCGACGTCGCGCCAGGGCGGCACGAAGCGAATGGAAACGAGCTTGGGTTTTCCTTCGGTCAGAGTCCCCGTCTTGTCGAAAACCAACGTATCGACCTTGCCGAGCACCTCCAGAGCTTCTGCTTTGCGGATCAACACACCGGCCGTCGCGCCGCGTCCCGTACCCACCATGATCGACATGGGCGTCGCCAGGCCAAGCGCACATGGGCAGGCAATGATCAGCACCGCCACCGCATTCACCAAGGCATAAGCCAGCCTTGGTTCGGGACCCCAGAGCGCCCAGGCAATCGACGTCACTATCGCGACGGCCACGACCGCCGGGACGAAGTAGCCTGCGACGCGGTCGGCGATCCGTTGAATCGGCGCGCGGCTTCGCTGGGCGTCGCTGACCATTTGGACGATACGGGCGAGCAAGGTATCACGGCCGACTCGCTCCGCTTTGATGAGGATGCCGCCGGCGCCATTAATCGTGCCGCCCGTCACTGGAGCGCCAGGTGCCTTTTCCACCGGCAAGGACTCGCCCGTCACCATCGATTCATCGACCGCCGTCGCTCCTTCGAGGACGACGGCATCAAC
>DATIGH010000269.1:0-4448 GCA_035454845.1 Nitrospira sp. | reverse complement strand
ATCAAGGCATCGAGATCGAAGGCCGTGAGTTGCTCATCAGAAAGCGATAGAATGTGTCGGCTCATAGCGGTTCCTCCTCGGAAAAAACAAGCCTTTCAACTGGAACTGCTATGATGCCTGATGCTGGTTGATCTTGCACGAACCCCCTCGGAAAGGCCGATGATACGGGGCTCAGAATTCTTCAATTACCTCATTAAGTTGATAATGCCTTACACATGTATTACAAGTTAATATAATAGGCCTCGATCACGTCGTCGGCCACTCTAGATAAATATGATGTAAGCCAAAAGCGATTAAAATCAAATGGTTAAAACATCAAAGAACTGTGGCCATCAGCCTAGATAGTCGAAAGTGGCCGACGCTATGATCAGGGCCATATAATACATGTGTAAACGGCCGTCCAGAAAAATTGGCACATAGGTTGGAGTCGAGGCCGTGTCCTCTATCATGCGGTTCATGCCAAGATGTTGTACATGAGGGAAGATACCGCCTGGCATCACCTGTGTGCTCTCTCTGTAGGCCATTATGGCCGGCGATCATGGGTGCACTGACTGGGGGGCGCCCCCTGATCAGCCTGGAAATTCACGCTCACACGAGACCGATGCCTCGTACACACCTCGTGGCTGTGTCACTCAGGCTTGGAGCGTGGCTGACATGCCGTGCTGCTGGGTGCAGGCCGCATCGTGACACGCTGTCGATTCAAGAGGGGAAGACTTCCATGACTGATGCACACCCTGAGGGCCACGGCCCGAGGCAGCACATCTCGACGCTCATGCTCGGCGCGCTCGGTCAAGCCCCGCGCAGCTGGGCTGAGCGGAGCTATCACCAGCTCATTTACTACAACAAGGTCGACAAGGGCGGTCACTTCGCGGCGTGGGAAGAGCCGGAGCTCTTCGCGGCCGAGATCCGCGCGGCGTTCAGATCACTGCGCTAATCGGAGAGACGTGGACCATGGCGCAACCTGTGCCCGTGTCCCGCGCGACACGCGGCAACCTCGATTAGTCACATGGTGCATCGCATTCGAATCTAAGGTGCGAGATTTTCCTTCAAGGAGAGGAAACAATGCAGTATCTCGGAAGGATTCACCAAATCGTCGGAGTAGCTGTGGCGCGTGCCGGCACAATCATTCAGGTGAGCCGATCGTTCACACCCGAGTTCGCTCACCGGCGAACGAAGTCGTTCACACCGTTCTCATGGGATACATTGCTCCGCCATTTTGCCGTGTTGGTCACAGCATGTGCCGTGTGGCTTGGCGTGTTGAGCGCACTCGGCTACGCCCAAACCGAAAAATCTCGGACTATTCCAAAGGAGAACACCATAACCCAATCAGAAGCTACCCAACGAAGCAGCGGGCAGGCCGCTGACAAGGACGCAATTCGTCCGTTTCATGTGAGTATCCCTGAGAAAGCACTGGCCGACCTGCGCCGGCGCATTGCTGCCACGCGATGGCCCGAAAAGGAGACCGTCGCAGATCAGTCGCAGGGCGTGCCGCTCGCGACGATGCAGGCACTCGCGCGCTATTGGGCGACAGACTACGACTGGCGCAAAGCCGAAACGAAGCTGAACGCCCTGCCGCAATTCATCACCGAGATCGATGGGCTGGACATTCATTTCATTCACATTCGTTCGAAACATGAAAATGCCTTGCCACTGATCGTGACGCACGGATGGCCCGGCTCGATCATCGAGCAGCTGAAGATTATCGGCCCGCTCAGTGACCCAACGGCGTTCGGCGGTCGTGCAGAGGACTCCTTCGATGTCGTGATTCCGTCGATGCCGGGCTACGGTTTTTCCGGCAAGCCGACGAGCACCGGCTGGGGCCCCGAGCGCATGGGCCGAGCCTGGGCAGAACTGATGAAGCGCCTCGGCTACACCCGCTACGTCGCCCAGGGCGGCGACTGGGGTGCGTTTGTCGTTGACCAGATGGGCTTGCAGGCGCCTGCGGGATTGCTCGCCATCCACACCAACATGCCTGCCACCGTCCCCGCTGACGTCGACAAGGCTCTTCAAGCTGGCGACCCGCCGCCATCCGGTCTCTCAGCCGACGAAAAACGCGCGTACCAGCAGCTGGTCGCGACATTCAAGCAGGTCGAATACGCAAGGATGATGGCGGCGCGCCCGCAAACGTTGTACGGCATTGCGGATTCACCCGTCGGCCTGGCCGCCTGGCTTCTCGACCACAACGATGCTGACGGCCAGCCGGCCGCGGCAGTCTATTCGGCCTTGAACCGGACCACGAGCGCAACGGGCGAACTGACGCGTGACGAGATCCTCGACAACATCACGCTTTACTGGCTGACGAACACGGGGGTCTCCGCGTCTCGTCTCTATTGGGAATATAAGGGTGGCTTTTTCAACACCAAGGGCGTCTCCATTCCCGTGGCTGTTAGCGTTTTTCCTGGCGAGCAATATCACGCCCCGCGGAGTTGGACCGAGAAGGCGTATCCCAAACTCATCTATTACAACAAAGTGGACAAAGGCGGCCACTTCGCGGCGTGGGAGCAACCGGAGCTGTTCGCGGCGGAGCTGCGTGCGGCGTTCAGATCGTTACGGTAGCGCAGCGTCAGGCGAAGGAGGATTTCAATGAGAGTCATCAAAGCCGCCGCGGTCCAACTGAGTCCCGTCCTCTATAGCCGCGAGGGCACGGTCGAAAAGGTCGTGCGGAAGATCCACGAGCTTGGCCAACGGGGGGTGCAGTTCGCCACGTTCCCGGAGACCGTGGTGCCTTACTACCCGTACTTTTCCTTCGTCCAGCCCCCCTTGCAGAACATCGCCGGACCCGAGCAGCGCAAGCTGCTCGACCAGGCAGTGACGGTGCCGTCCCCTGCCACAGACGCCATCAGTGAAGCTGCCAAGCAGGCCGGAGTCGTCGTGTCCATCGGCGTCAACGAACGTGACGGCGGATCGCTGTACAACGCCCAGCTTCTCTTCGATGCCGACGGCACCTTGATCCAGCGGCGCCGCAAGATCTCCCCCACCTATCACGAACGTATGATCTGGGGCCAGGGCGACGGCTCGGGCCTGCGCGCCGTCGACAGCAAGGTCGGCCGTATCGGTCAGCTGGCATGCTGGGAGCACTACAACCCTCTGGCGCGGTACGCCATGATGGCCGACGGCGCGCAGATCCACTCCGCCATGTATCCGGGCTCCATCTTCGGCGACCTGTTTGCCCAGCAGACGGAAGTCAACATCCGGCAGCATGCGCTGGAGTCTGCGTGCTTCGTCGTCAACGCGACGGCCTGGTTGGATGCCGATCAGCAGGCACAAATCATGAAGGACCCCGGCTGCAGCATCGGCTCGATCTCCGGCGGTTGCTTCACCGCGATCGTGGCACCCGACGGAACCCTGCTGGGCGAGCCTATCCGCTCGGGCGAAGGCGTCGTCATCGCCGACCTCGACTTCACGCTGATCGACAAGCGCAAGCAGCTGATGGACTCGCGCGGCCACTACAGCCGGCTCGAATTGCTCAGTCTCCTGATCGACCGCACCCCCGCCGCGCACGTCCACGAACGCGCTGTGCACCCCAAGTCAGCCGCTGAGCAAGGCTCGGAGGATCTTCTCACCCCGGTTGCTTAACCCTAGAAGCTGGAGCGAGAGAAATGCCAACGATAGAGGTCCCAGTCCGAAGCGTCAGCGTGGTCTCGTCGAGGCCATTCGAGGAGATCGTACGAAGGTTTACGGCGACCATCGGCCATTCAGATATGCACGCGTTCCACAAAGCGCTCGCCGCGGCAACAACCGTGCCGATCTGGAAGAAGTGGTTCAAGGGGCGATCGGCTCCTCAGCTCTGATGGCGTGCGTCCGGTTTGACGCTGGCGAAGTCCTGCAGAAGGAACGAGGCGGACAAGGGCCGAAGATCCTCCGCCTCGTCGTCGGTAATCCGCTCATCATGAAGGAGATGGCGAAGACCGTTCCCGACGCCGCATCGTACGCACCGATCACGATCCTCGTCGACGAGTGCGCTGATGGGGTGCACCTGTCCTACGACTCGATAGCAAGCCTCATCGCTCCCTACGGCAGTCAGGCAGCTCTCGTTCTGCTGGTGGACGCTCGCATGCAACACATCTGACGTTCGATGTCAGTGAACGCATAGGAGGAAAAAACATGGCACATCCCATTCTGGTCACCGGCGCGGCGGGCCGCGTCGGCGCGGTAGGGCGCACGGTCACCCAACTGCTGTTGCAGCAAGGCAAAGCGGTGCGTGCGATGGTGCGCAATGAAGACGAACGTTCGCAGGCGTTGCGCGACCTGGGCGCGGAGGTCGTGGTGGGCGATCTGCTCGATCTCGATTCGATGCATAGGGTGATTGCCGGCTGCGAGACGATGTACTTCGGTATGTCGGTTTCTGATGCCTACCTGGCGGCGACAATCAATGCCGCCGCGGTGGCAAAGCATCACGGCGTAACAGCGTTCATTAATATGTCGCAGATGACGCTCTCTCAGATGAG
>DATIGH010000268.1:0-11036 GCA_035454845.1 Nitrospira sp. | reverse complement strand
ACTCGATATCTATGGAGAGGTGCTCGATACGCTGGCGCTCTACGTCGATGCGGGGTACAGGGTCGACCGAGCTATGAAGCGATGGATCCTCAGAGTCGGCGATCTGCTCAGTTCATCCTGGCCGTACCCTGACCATGGCATATGGGAAATTCGCGGTGAGCCGCGGCACTACGTTCATTCGAAAGTCATGTGCTGGACGGCCTTGGATCGGGCAGAACGCGTGGCACGCAAGCTTGGCGCGCATCCTGCCACGGCGAGTTGGGCTCAGGCGCGTGAGGCCCTGGTTCGCGCGATCCTCAAGAGCGGCTATTCCAAGACCCGGCGCAGTTTCGTGCAGGTGCTGGGCGGCACACGACTGGACGCTGCGGCACTGACGTTCGGGTTTAGCGGGTTCATCGAAGCGCGGGATCCTCGAATGACTTCGACAATTTCGAGCATTCAGCGATGGCTGACGCGAGGGCCTCTGGTGTATCGGTACATCGCGGAGCAAGGTACCGGTCGTGAAGAAGGCGCATTCTTACCCTGCAGCTTTTGGCTCGTGGAAGCGCTGGCAGCTGCGGGTCGCACGGAGGAGGCCCAAGACCTCATTGTCCGGCTCGCATCTCACGCCAACGATCTGGGATTGTTTCCTGAGGAGATCCGTCATCAGGACGGCGCATTTTTGGGGAATTTTCCTCTGGCTCTCACCCACGTGGCGCACCTCGGCGCGCTTCTGCGGCTCTCTGAAAAGTGATCACTGATTACCGATCACTCATCACCATCACTAGATTTTGTAAAACGCCCCAAGCACCGTGCCGTAGGCGATATGGGCGATGAGGACAGCCAAAGGAGTGCGATACCCATAATTCAATGCCAGGAATCCGGGCGGCTCCAGCATTCTCGTCGGCCGGGGTCCCGTGGAGTCTGACGCCATACGGGGATGGACGCTGGGAAGGGAGGGAAAGACGGCCACGAGGATGAAAGCCGTATGGGCGATTCCCATCAGCGCTCCCAGCCACCATGTCGCTACGCCAAAGGCGTGGAAAAAGAGCATGTAGAGCAGGGCAATCCACCAGCCGTTAAAAAAATGAATAAGGAAGCCGATGAGCTTTGCCCGGTCACGATCGGGCGTCACCATCGTCCCGAGCAGGAGGGTTGGGTCCATCCGAGTGAAGTGCAGGGCCTGGCCGGCACGCAGGAGTGTCGTTAAGAGGCCGGTGGCCAACAATCCCCACAGCAACATCTCGCCGACATGCATAATGAGCCCGTGTTGACAAGCGGCAGGCTGACAAGGGGCAGGCTTGGTCTCCTGTCAGCCTTCAGCCTGTCAGCTGTCAGCACTTCACAATTACGCGGCCTTCTTCCGGCGAGAGCCTGACGACTTCTTGCCGGCCTCGTACTTTTGCATCAGCTTGGCTTTGCGTTTGAACACCTCTTCCGAGATGCTCTCCGGCTCAAAACCACCCTCCTGGGCCTGAGGGAATACCTCTCCCTCTTCCTCCTCGATATGATGGCCGACTAATTCGCCGAGCACCTTGAACTTGGTGGAAAACCCCTCATCTTCTGCGTCCATTCTGCGTAGCTCCTTGATGAGGAGCTTGGCGACGTGGTGTTCTTCCTTCGCCTCGTTGATGGTCTCTTCATCATCGATGACCTCGGCAATGGCCGGATAGACCAGTTCCTCCTCGAGCGCCGCGTGCACCTCCAGTGCGGTAAGAGCCTCATCGGCAATTGAGCTGCGAGTCCGCTTATCGGCGTCCTCAAATCGTGTGAACAGGTCCTGCACCTGCCGATGGTCGGTCTTCAACATTTCAATGACGTCACCCGGAGCTTCGGCCTCTTCATCCAACTCTCGTTCGTCCCTGTCGTGGTTTCTGGATCGAGATTCGCGCATGGTACCTTCCTCCTTAGAGTTCTTCACGGTCTTCGCGACGCATAATATGTTCGAACAATTCATATTGCTCCTGGCAGGTCACGCACCGTCGCGCAAAAGGCAGAGCCCGCAGGCGTGCCGGTGAAATCGGCGTCTCACAATCTTCGCAGATGCCGTAGGTGCCTTCGTCGAGTCGACGAAGGGCCTCATCAAGTTGTATGCGTTCCTGCGTGCGCGCTTCGAGAAGCGCAATTTGTTGGGCGCCCGTCGCATCGCGCAGCGACATGTCCTCGACATCGAGCACCGAGTTGTCTCGAAAGTGCGTGTGATTGTCACGGTGTTGCGCAATGAGATGATCGATCTCGCGTTGAAGCGTCGACCTCCGTCCAATGAGCAGGGTGCGCAGCACTTCGGGCCGCCTCTCGTTTTGCGTCTGATTGTCCATGGGAATGACTCCTCATAATTAATGATCAGCGACTTTGCATCGGAGTTTGCAAAAGCAGGGCCAGCCCTCGGCGGGTCAGTCGTTGCGAGGATTGGCTCAGACTCAAAGATGTTCTCGCGGCGCAGCACCCGCGCTACGGCGCGAGTTGTCTCTCTCACGGACAAGCTGTCGAAGCCCGCTCGCCTTGGACGACCATCCCACTGATCGAAGGAATGGACTGGGGATAGAAAAAAGGCAGAGGAGGGAAACTCCTCTGCCCGTGCCGTCTTTCCCCGAACGTCTGCACCCGTAGGGACAGTCATGACATTGAGAGTGGGCGACTCTCAGGCTCATTGACCAGCGATCCGAAACGGGGGCGCGCCCGGATCGTCATTGCCCCATCGAGCTGCGTGATCGGCGAAAGACAACGCCATCGCGTCGATTCCACGTCCCTTTGGCCTATAGGCTTAGGCGGCGAGTGACGATTGCGACGTGAGATCGTCTTTCCGCTGCTGCATCGTCAGTCCAAGGGTTTGCACGTCGAGTTGAGCGGCCGCGAGCGGAAGGATGGCGTCTTCCTCGTCGGATACGTGCTCGATGACGACGTCCTCCAATTCCATGAACAGGGCACGGTAATCGCTGCTTTTCAGGTCAAGGGTTCGCAGTTGCTGGATGAGATCCTTGACCGTGCCGTGACTGTCATAGGCCGCCGTAATGATTTCGGACTCGGCGTCTTCCTCTTCGTCTTCGTCGTCATCCAACTCTTCGAGCTCGGCGCCATCAACCTCGTCCTCGTAGGCACTTTCACTGTCAGGGTCGATTTCGCCGTCGTCGGTCACATCGAGACCGTTTCCTCGCGTTTCATAGTCCAGTGATTCGAGTTTCGCCTGGACCGCCGGATAGAACAATTCCTCTTCCAGCTTGGAGTGGATTTCCAACTCGATAAACAGCCGCGTAGCGATGGATTGTTTGTCGTCGTCCGACGCGGCATGGAATTGCTCGAACAGCTTCCGTACCTGTTTGTGATCGGCTTTCAGCAGTTGGACGGCATCTTGAGGCTGTGCATTCTTGGGCTTTTTCGGGGTCCGTTTGGCCATTGTTTCCTCCTTGCCATTCACGTGATGCGTGTTGCGTCGAGTCATCCGTTGACGACCGTTCCGCCGTTGGGATGTAACACTTGACCGGTCGTATAGGAGGAGTCCTGCGACGCAAGGAAGACATAGCTGGGGGCGACTTCTTCGGGCTGGCCCGCGCGCTTGAGCGGTACGTCAGAACCGAACGTGGCCACCTTATCGGCCGGGAATGTGGACGGTATGAGAGGCGTCCATATGGGGCCCGGCGCCACAGCGTTCACGCGGATCTGCTTGTCGGCCAGCGCTAGTGACAGAGAGCGCGTAAACGCCACGATCGCCCCCTTGGTCGACGAATAGTCGAGTAACTGGGGGCTGCCTTTATAGGCCGTCACCGAAGTGGTGTTGATGATGCTGCTTCCTTCCTTCAAGTGGGGTAGCGCAGCCTTTCCCATGTAGAAATAGGAAAAAATATTGGTGCGGAACGTGCGTTCCAGTTGTTCCGCGGTGATCTTCTCGAGGCTCTCCTGGGGATGCTGTTCGGCGGCATTGTTCACGAGAACATCCAGCCGGCCGAATTCTCGGATCGTGCGTTCGACCGCCTCCCGGCAAAACTCTTCCTTCCCGACGTCGCCCGCGATCAGCAGGCATCGGCGGCCCTGTTGTTCGATCAGACGTTGGGTTTCTTTGGCATCGTCATGTTCGTCGAGATAGACAATAGCTGCATCGGCACCTTCCTTTGCGTAGGCGACCGCAACGGCCCGCCCAATGCCGCTATCGCCACCCGTAATCAGCGCCACTTTGTCCTGCAGTTTGCCGCATCCGCCCTCCTGAGGGTCATCGCTTTTCGGGCGGGGCCTCATAGGCGTTTCCAGTCCCGGTTGACGCGATTGATGTTGAGGCGGACGCTGTGCTTTATTCGATGCCATGAAGCCCTCTCATTATCGCTTGCCGCCTGGAGAGCCGGAGCCCCTGGATCCCCCGGTACTGCCGCTATGACTTTGTCCCCCCGGGGTCGAGTGGCCGCTGCCGGCGCTGCCCATCCCGGAGCCGCTTCCCATGCCGGGGCTGGCTCCGCTCCCTGTGCCCCCCTGGCCGGTCTTTCCCGGTGCATGCTGACGGCTCGTGCCTCCGAATTTTCCCGATGATTTTCCTGAAGGAGCACTGACGCCCGCAAGGCCGAAGTCTGCAGCGATGAAAACGGCGCAGGTCACGGCCATCGTGCAACAAATGGTGGTCGCGTAGTGTTGTCTGATTTGTCTGATCGATATGCTCATGCCCGGGGCTCCCAATTGAGACCGTTGAGAAGGCGGTGCAAGAGGCAGACCCCGAAACAGAGCTTTGCGCTTCGCGGGTATCGCCAGCGACGCCGTGCGTGGTGCAGCTGCCGGCTGTTGAGGAGCGGACAAAATGTCTGACTCAGGACAGCTGTTCCGTCCCTTCCGCGCGAGCGGGGTTTCCTTTCCCACTGACGGACATATCGTT
Organism: Nitrospira sp.; assembly: GCA_035454845.1. Lineage (GTDB taxonomy): Bacteria > Nitrospirota > Nitrospiria > Nitrospirales > Nitrospiraceae > Nitrospira_C. The sequence continues at coordinate 6,205 of DATIGH010000268.1, read as the reverse complement.
TACGCTCTGCTCGATGCGAAGGGCACTTGATTTGCAAGTCTCCCGTCACCGCACGATGAACGCCGCGAAGAAATTACAGAAGCAGTCGGAATTGCAGCCGCAATCAGCCGATGGGGCATCGGCCTCCCCCGCCTCACCGTCTTCGCTTTTCGTGCCCGGACGCAATTGTTGGCGAGTCGAGCACGCCGAGCGTGCAGCGTTTCTCATCGATGGGGATGCCTATTTCCGGGCGTTCCGCACCGCTGCAATCCAGGCCCGCCATCACATCATCATTCTTGGCTGGGATTTCGACAGCCGGATCAGCATGTTGGTCGACCGAGACCCTGACGGGTTTCCCGACCGGCTGGGCGAATTCCTCCATGCGCTGCTGATTCGACGGAGACATCTGCAGATCTATGTGTTGACCTGGGACTTCCACATGATTTACTGGAAGGAGCGGGAATGGTGGCTTCCCTCGAAGCTCGCCGCGCATCGCCGACTCCATTTCCACAAGGACGGTGCCCATCCGGTGGGCGCATCGCACCATCAGAAAGTGGTCCTCATCGACGATGCCGTGGCGTTCGTGGGCGGATTGGATTTTGCCCAGTGTCGGTGGGATACGAGCCGTCATGTCGCCAACCACCCCAGGCGCGTCTTGCTCACCGATGAGTCGCCCTGTCGGCCGTTTCACGATGTCCAACTCTTAGTCAGCGGTCCCGTGGCCTCCGCTCTCGGAGAATTGGCCCGTGATCGTTGGCGTGTCGCGACCGGACGGACCCTTCCTGCAAGCACGCAGGGTCGTCAGGAAAATCTCTGGCCGCAGCCGGTGAAGCCGGAGTTGTCGAACGTTCCCGTTGCGATTGCGAGGACCGCGCCTGCCTTTGGAGATCGCGCCTCTGTCGGCGAAGTGGAAGCCTTGTTTCTGGACAGCCTCAACAACGCCCGCCGGTACGTCTACATCGAGACGCAGTATTTGACATCCCATACCGTCGCTGACTGCCTGGCCGCGCGTCTATCGGATGCGAAAGGACCCGAAATTGTGATGGTGCTGCACCCCAACAGCGACGGCTGGCTCGAGCAACATACGATGGACGTGCTGAGAGGGCGGGTGCTCGAACGGCTGCGAGCCGCAGACCGGTTTCGCCGTTTAAATCTCAATTACCCCAGAATTCCCGAGCTGCGCGGGCAATGCATCAGCATGCACAGCAAAGTCTGCATCATCGATGACGACTTCGTTCGAGTCGGATCGGCCAATCTGAGCAATCGTTCGATGGGCTTCGACACGGAATGCGACCTGGCGATCGAAGCGGCAGGCGATCCGGCGGTTCGCCGGGCGATCGCAGGATTTCGCCACACGTTGCTCGGGGAGCATCTGGGCGTCAGTCCAGAGGCGGTCGCTCGCGAGCTTGAAAAGGACCAGTCGTTGATCGGGGCAGTGGAGCGGCTTCGCGGCGGAGGCAGGTCCTTGGCCTGTTTCGATGGCACCGTCTCGGCCGATGTCAACGAAGTGGTGCCCGACGAAGCTTTTATCGATCCCAGCAGTCCGTATGAAGTCCAGTTCATCCCGGCGGAACGTCGCAAGCCTGCTCTTCGTCAAGTCATCACCGGCTCCGTCGGGCTGCTGGCGTTGGTCGTGCTTGCGGGACTGTGGCAATGGACGCCGTTGCGCGAGCTGCTTCACGTGTCGTCACTCGTCGAGTCTCTCGAAGAAGTGGCCAACGGGCCGATGGCGCTACTGGTCACGGTTGCCGGATTCCTGATCGGCGGGCTGCTCGTGGTGCCGGTCATGGTGTTGATCGCCGTGACCATTCTGGCCTTCGGCCCATGGTGGGGCTTTTGGTATGCCTTGATCGGCATGACGGCGAGCGCCATGGTCACCTTCGGCATCGGCCATCTCCTGGGACGCCGGCTGATGGATCATCTCTCCGGGTCGTGGGTGCATCGGATCAGCAAGAGCCTGGCGAAGAAAGGCATTCTGACCGTCGTCACGATCCGGATTCTGCCTGTCGCCCCATTTTCCATTCTCAACGCGGTGGCCGGGGCGTCGCACATCCGGAGCAGGGAATTTTTCATAGGCACCGTGTTGGGAGAACTGCCGGGGCTCGTGAGTCTCGCGCTGTTCCTCGACCAGGTGACGGAAACGATTCGCCATCCAGGCCCGGGCAGCATTTTACTTCTGATCGTCATAGCCGTCGGCATCGTGCTCATCGCGTGGGGGTTGGGCCGATGGGTGTCGAATCGACCGCAGGAAGCTTCCCACGCCGAGCGGGCAGCCTAAGGTGCAGCTCACATTCGCCACCTACAACATCCACCGATGCGTCGGTCGTGACGGGAGGTACGATCCTGCTCGTATCCGGGATGTCATCCGTGAATTGGATGCCGACGTGATTGCGGTGCAGGAAATCGATTCTCCCGATCGACACGGCCTGGAACTCGCTCATTGGCTGGGGGAAGAGTCCAAGTACCAGGTCATCGCCGGGCCCACGCTGCTCGAACGCAAGGGGCATCACGGCAATGCGGTCCTCACACGCTGCCAGCGGGGAGAAATCCGGCTGGTGGATTTCAGTGTGCCTGCCTACGAGCCGCGAGGAGCCATCGACCTGGATCTCTCATGCGGTGGCGTCACGGTTCAGGTGATCGCAACCCATCTGGGTCTACGGCCTTGGGAACGCCGATTTCAAGTCGAGCGGCTGCTGGAATGTGTCCGACCAAATTGCGTTCTGATGGGCGATTTCAATGAATGGTGGCTCTGGGGTCGTCCTTTACGGGCGATCAAGGCGATTTTCGGGCCTACTCCGGCCTTGCCGACTTTTCCCTCGTTCCGGCCTGCGCTCGCGCTGGATCGCATCTGGATCCGTCACACGGGACGTCTCAAATCAATCGCCGTTCACCGCACACGGCTGTCTGCAAAGGCGTCTGACCATTTACCGCTCAAAGCCGTCGTCGAGTGGGATTCCGAGCAAAACACGGACGGGTGAGCGCCAGGACTGACCCGTCCATGTGCCTTGGTGGTCACTTCGTGTCGGCGGCATCCTCGGCGCTCGCCGCCACTGACTGATCCGGCTCAGGGACGAGATCCGGGAGGGAGGTATCCATCACCTTGACGGCACGTCCTTGGTCATCAAGCCGAAGCGCGATCCGTGCTCCGACGATGACGTTCTCGAAAAGATAGGCGTTCGGGACGTCAAAGTAGATAGGGCGGCCCAGATCGGTTCTCAAGACACCCCTGCCGGTGGCTAAATCGAGCTTGAGCAACGTTCCTGACACCAAATGAAGAGGCCCTTCCGCAACTTCGGCCCCGAGTGCAGGGGGCAGGCTCATGGCGACGGAGAGTAGAGCGCCCAAGAGAGCGGTCCTCAACGGTGTGATGGCGAGGGTCAAGCGTTTCATAGCGTCACCTTCCTTGCCTACACGGTGGATCGACATGGTTCATCGCGGTGGACGACCAGCCGGAAGGTTCCGAATGGTCCGTTGGTCAGACCACGGACGACGAGAGGCAGTACGACGAAAAGAGACAAGCCAAACGCCGCGAGCAGAGGCACGGCGAATGCCCAGTAAGAAGGTCCAGTGCGGGTGAGCTCGGGAAGCAGGCCGATCACGACCAGATTGCCGAGAAACAAGGCCAAGACAAACCCTCCGATTCCCTGCCAGAGAATTCTCCAGCCCACGACGACCGATTCCCAGTACGTGAGCTTCATGTGCCGACTCGAGTTCTCGTTTCGCTTGAGGTGGCTCTGTTCCGTCTTAGTCACGGTTCACGGCCGAGGATGAGGTGTCGGGGCCGGCGGCACAGGTTGCGTCGGGCCCGGACTCGGGGTCGGAGGCGGCAGAGGGGTCGGCGGTGGCGGATTCGGCTGCGGATTGGGAAACGTTGGGCCGGGGCTTGGATTCGGCGGATCGATATCTGCCACGAGGAGAGCCCATCCCACAGCAAGGCTCCCGACCCCTGCGAGCAGTGCAGCTGCACCGCGGCCCATCATTGTCTTGTTCTTCACGCGGCCTGACCGAATCCCTCTCCCGGGTGCGTCCCTTCGCCCCGCTTGGGCTCCGACGGCTGAGACACGTCCTCGAGCACCTTGCCGGTCAGCTGGCGGTCCTGCGCGTGCACGGCGATGTCGCCCATGGACACGATGCCCACCAATTTTCGGTTCTTATCGAGCACGGGCAACCGGCGGATTTGTTGCCCGGCCATGATGGCGGCGGCATGCTCGACGTCGTCATCTTCGAAACAGTACACGACCGAAGGCGTCATGGCCTCTCCCACCAGCATGGCCTTGGGGTCGCGAGAGGAGGCCACCACACGCACGACCAGGTCCCGGTCCGTTAATACTCCCACCAGGCCTTCTTCATCGCATACTGGGAGGACCCCTATGTCGAGGGTCTTCATGATCGAGGCCGCGTCCTCGGTCGTGGCATCCGGTGAAATCACTTCGGCCTGTGGCGTCATCACGTCTTTGACGTAAAGCATTGCAGTTCCCTCCTTGTGAGTCGTCAGGCCACTGCTGCCGCCATCTCTCGACAGACAGCGGCACAGCGCCGGCATTCCACGGCGCAGTCGCCACAGAGCGGATGATGTGGCGAATGCTGCTCGCAGACGCTGGCACAGCGGTCGCACATTTCGGCACAGGCGCGGCACAGCAATTCCACAGAAGGAGACAGCCGGCTCATCCATCGGACTGACAGCGTGCACAGGTCGGCGCAATCCTGGCATAACCTGATGCAGAGGTCTTGAAGCTCCTTGTGACTGCCTCCTTCCATGCCGATCATATCGTCGGCGCAACGGTCGCAAACCTGAGCACAGGTACTACAGGCATCGAGACAGTGCTTCATATGGGCGTTCGGTGTTTGGTCGTGGTGGTGCATGTGACTCCTCTGCGTAAAGAGAATAGTAGGCTCAGCACGCAAAAGGCAGACCACGACGCTGTCGCCCCCGAAACCGCTCAATAGACACCGCCGGAGTCGTGTCGACTCACTGTTTGAAATTCTGCGCGGGCGCCTGCAAGTTGTCCTCGAACAGACAGGTTGTCTCATCGCCGTACTCGGGTGATCCCCGGGACGTTTTTGACGTCTCCTCGAGCAGGTCGAGCGCTGCCGTGACCAGGACGTCCGGAGAGACGCAGCGCAGACACTGATGGTGACTTTCAGGACGCGCCAGACGCGAACTGGCGACTAGGTCATTGTCCAGATGCGCCGGCTGATCCACCGGGAAGCACTCGACCCTTGAAGATGCGATAGAGATAGTACAGCAGCGGGAACAGCACTATGCTGCCCAGCACCAGGCTGGAAGTGAGGACGCGCAGTGTCGGCTGAGGCGCCGCATCACCGATGGTGATGTGCGGCTCGACCAAAAACGGAAACTGGGCCAAGGCCCACCCCCACAGCATGACCACGGCGCCTGCGATTGCGCGCCACCTGGCGGCGCCTGCCTTCCCTTTCCACAGGGCGAAGAGTGCAGAAAGATGCAAGACGAAGACGACCAGAATGGCCAGCAGGCCCACCGCCGTGTGGCGGAGGCCCGCATAGATTTCCGGTGCCCCCGTGCGCGCTTGCCACAATGCGATGGCAGCGGCCAGCACGACTGCAACGCATGACACCATCGCCCGGCGCGCGAACAGCACGCGCATCTCGGCCTCGCGGGCTTCGACGAGGAGATAGACTGCAGCCAGGTATGCGACGAGGGCCATGGTCAAACACCCTACGCTCAACGGAAAAGGGGCAAGCCAGGGGGTGACAAACCGTTCGGTGAATGAGGCTGTGGAGGAAACGTCCGCCATCTTCCCAGAAGCAACTGCTCCGAGAATGATCCCCAACAACGCCGGCGTCATAACACTGGATCCCGCGAACACATAGCGCCACATCACGGGCGTGGTACTGCTTCCGTCCGTTCGAGACGTGACGTCATGCGTTCTGACGGCGAAGGCGGTCCCCCGAAGGACAATACCGATGAGCATGAGCGATAACGGAATGTGAAGGCCTGTCGCAATGACGGCAAAGGCGGGTGGGAAGGCAGTAAACAGAATGGTGACTGCGACAATCAGCCACACATGGTTGGCCTCCCAGATGGGGCCGATGGCTTGGTCAATCAGCGCACGCTGCTTCTGACCGTTGCGGCCGAACGCAAAGAGGCTCAAAATCCCCGCGCCGAAATCCGCCCCCCCGGTCAAAAGGTAGCAGGTCAACGCCCCGACGAGGGCGCTGCCAAGAACGAACTCGAGCGTGCCCATCG
>DATIGH010000267.1:0-37259 GCA_035454845.1 Nitrospira sp. | reverse complement strand
GATTCCTCGGGCCGCGCTGAGCGAGGACTACATCATTCCCAGCGTCTTCGACAAGGATGTGGTGCCCCGCGTCGCGCGCGCCGTCGCAGCAGCCGCGCACAGCAGCGGTGCCGCCCGCCGCCGACTCAAACTGTCCGAAGAGCGCCCGTCGGCCTGATCCAGGCCCGCCGTTGCCATTCACCTCGGCAGTCCATCGCACTCTTCAGCGCCGCTGCCGGCCTATGCTAGAATGCCGAGAGCCCTCGGAGTGCAGACGCCGATGCCCTTTTCTTCCGTCAAGTACATGAAATTCCGCAGCGGCATGCACAAGCGGATCGGGTCCTTGCGTCTGAAAACAGAGGACAGCATGGATCTTGCGGTTGACACGATGATGGAAGAGCGTGTCGATAGCTATTTTCGCATCGAGCAGGGGCTCGACGAGATCATCAAATCCCTCGTACAGATTGAAGAAGAGCTGGAACACATCTGCGACCTCTCCGGCGCCATGCGTCTAGAGTCGAGACTGGAATTTGTCGAAGACCGCTGGGACGACCTGGACAGCGAGATTCGGGAGCGTCCGAAGCGACGTAGGCGGCGGGTTAGCCTCGCCGATATGCTGAAAGCGGCCAGCGGAGGGGGAGGAGACCTGTCGCAAAGCGCTGGAAGTGTGAATAACGCGGTGGACGCCTATGCGATCATGGGCGTCGAATTCGGGAGTTCGATGGCGGATGTCACCGCCGCCTTCAGACAGAAAGCGAAGCTGCTCCACCCTGATGCCAACCATGGCGATCGAAGCTCCGAACCGGAATTACGGCGCATGCTCGAAGCCTACCAGTTTCTCAAGGAATACCTGAGCCTGAGCAGTACAGAGCCGATGCGGCCGCCGGATCGGCCATTTAGTCCAGCCGAGTAACGATCCAGTGACCACGCCTTTGCAGGAACACTACATCGCGGATACCGCAGCGCTGGAGACGCTTTGCAGGCAGCTGCGGTCCAGCCGTCGACTCGGGTTGGATACGGAGTTCGTCGGCGAGGACAGTTTCGTCCCCAAGCTCGAGCTCATCCAGGTGGCCGCTCACGACATCGCGGCCGTCATTGATTTCCCCGCCATCCAAGCGCATGGCTCTCTGGATCCCTTTTGGGAATTGATCTGCGATCCGCAGGTGGAAAAGATCGTCCATGCTGGTCGCCAGGATCTCGATCTCTTCGCCCTCCACGCCGGGCAGATACCCAAGCCATTCTTCGATACGCAAATCGCAGCGGCCATGCTGGGATTCGGCGCCCAAGTGGCCTATGCCAACCTCGTCCAGCGGATACACGGGACCAAGCTCGAGAAGGCACACACGTTTACCAATTGGAGCGCCCGTCCGCTGTCCATCGACCAAATCTCCTATGCCGCGGAAGACGTGCAATTTCTGTTGCCGCTCCATACGCACCTTCAGAAACGGCTTCAGGCGCTCGGACGCACGGAATGGGTACGAGAAGAGTTTTCACGCCTGGAGACTGCGGTTGCTGAGAAAAGCAAGGATCCGCTCGATCGATATCAGCGGATCAGAGGATGGGATAGTCTCAAGCCCAAGCAGGCCGCCGTCCTGCGAGATCTCGCGGCCTGGCGTGAAGCGGAAGCCCGGCGGCGGAATGTCCCCCGGGGACGCGTGATGCGCGATGAAGTTTTGTTGCAACTCGCACGGCATCCTCCCGGAAGCGTCGAAGAGCTGCGGGGGCTCCGGGGAGTCCACGGCTCCGAGGTCGACCGCAACGGCGAGCAGTTGATCAACACTATCAGAGCATCGCTCGCACTGCCGCCTTCGGCTTGGCCGCAGGTGCCGCGGGACAGGAAACCTGAACCGGAAGCGGTCGGATTGGTCGAGCTGCTTCAGGCCGTCCTGAAGGCTCGCGCCGCCGAGGCTGAAATCGCCCCGACCCTCTTGGCCACAAGCGCCGATCTTCAAGCCCTCGTCGAAGCGAAGGAAAAAAAGAGGACTCCAGACCTGCCGCTGTTGCGTGGATGGCGGCGGCAATTGATCGGCGATATGCTCCTGCAGATCCTGGACGGCACGGTAACGGTGGCGGTGGACCCCGTCAAAGGGGTGCTACGCATGTCCACTGACAGCACCCTCACACATCCGCACTCAGCTTAAGACTCGTCGTTGGCTCTCCGCTGTTCAAAAACTGCCGTTCTCCCGACAAACCTGCACTGACGCGGCGCGAAGCCCTTGGGCGGGCCGGAAGCAGGTCACGCCTATTGGACATTGGCAAAACTCATCAATCCGCTGTGCGTAGAGAACTGGTACAAAACTCGCAGGTTCTAGGCAATCCCTTTGAGTGACAGATGCCACAGCGCCTGACCAAAGCCATATTGACCTTCCTGTTTCCGGGTGGGTTCCTCTTCATAGCTGCGCTCGGCTTTCTCCGCCCGCAGGGGTTGCCTGTGTGGTGCCAGGGTCCTGTCGGCGCGCTGCCCTATCTCGCATTGATATTCGGTCTCGTGTTCGGCTGGTATTTTGCCAGCACGCGGATGCTGCTGTCGGTGGTCAGCCTGACCTTTGCAAATCAGGCCCTGGCCACATGGCCCGTGGAACACGATGCCGCTTCAGTGTCCCACACGATCTTTGCCGCGAGCGCGTTCCTTCTGCCCCTGAATTTCTTGGCTTTTTCTCTCGTGAAGGACGAAACCATCGGCAGCCTTCATGCAGCCGTGCGCCTCCTGCTTTTTCTGCTGCAACCCTTCGTGGTGCTGTGGCTCTGTGATCCTGCCCAACGAGACATCGCCATGGCTCTCCAGATTGGGTATGTGCCGGGATGGTCGACGCACTGGACCCCGGTTCCACAAGCAGCCCTGCTGGTCTTTCTCGTTTGCGGCTTCATGCATGTGGTCCGGTTTGCGTTGCGCGGCCATCCGATGGACGCCGGCGCGACCTGGGCCTTGGCGGCGATATTTCTCGCCTATCATGGTACGCAGTGGGGGTGGCAAGCGACAAATTTTTTTTCGACCGCGGGTCTCATCTTATTCATCTCATTGGTGCAGAGGTCTTACCAGCAAACTTACCGTGATGAGCTCACCGGAATTCCGGGACGACTCGCGTATGAGGAGGCGACGGCCCAACTTGGTAAAGACTTTGCTATCGCCGTGTTGGCTGTCGACCAACTGAAGACCTATGCGGGAACCTACGGGAAACCCGTGGTCGAGCAAATTCTCAAGCTGGTCGCGCCCAAGGTGGAAGCAGCCTGCCGCGCGGGCCGCGTATTCCGCGTGAGCGGGGACGAACTGACCCTATTGTTCGATCGGTCAGCCCTGGAGGCGCTCGTGGAGTTGGAAACTATCAGGAAGGGCATTGAATCGATCACGTTGTTGCTGCGTGACACCCATCGTGTCTGGGAAAACACGCGTGGCAACACTTCGGTCAATCGGAAGGATCAGGTCCTTCCAATCACGGCCAGCATCGGGGTGGCAGACACCTCCTCGGAGGGAGCCACCCTCAGCGTCGTCATCAAGGCGGCCTACCGCGCGTTGTATGACGCCAAGGCCGGAGGTGGGAATGTCGTCAAGCGCGGGATGACCACCGGAAACTCAGTCCGCCGTGCCTACAGTCACTCCACCCCGGTCATGGGCGGCAGCGAATACTAGGCCCACCGCTCACACCAGATCTTTGACCCGGTCAGCCGGCCTGGCCAGCCAAGCTTTCTCGCCTTTCTCGATAATCGGACGTTGGATCAAATCCGGATATGTGACCATCAGATCGATCAACGCATCGTCCGAGAGTGTGCTCGTCGCGAGCTTTAATTCTTTGTACAGATCCTCCTTCGTTCGGAGGATGTCGCGCGGCGACAATCCGGCTTTTTTTAACAGGGCCTTCAGCTGCGACTTCGTGAACCGGTCTTCGTAGTAATTGATGGCCGTGAACGGTTGTCCGCTGTCCTTGAGCAATTGCACCGCCTGCCGGCAAGTAGAACACGTGGGTTTCTGGTAGATAGTCAGCTTGGCCATACAAACTCCTTACGATCGAAGTCCGACCTTGACGACATTTTTTTCCGTATGGTACAGGTTTCCATCGTTCACGCTCGTATGTAGGTCAGTATGCCGACAGCAGGAACAAGTTCCAGCGGCCAATTCTCTTGTGCCACCGCCACCCAGCACTCGCTGCGCGATCTTCGCACAAAGCGGAAAGGGCAGCCGGTCTTCGTGATGGGCCACGTGCTCGAGCGAAAAGGACAGGAGGCCACATTCGAAGTTTTTAACGATCGTCTTGCCGTCGTCAAGTTTGCCGACGGGGTGGCAATCGGGTACGACCCGTACGAGCTGCTCCTTCCGACAGATCTCGATCCGGATGGAACCGCCTATTTCGAGATCCGTCCCTGTACTCAATGCCAGCAACTCTTTCCACTGACGTCTGATGAGTGTGCATCGGATGTCGAGCCGACGGACTGTCCTGACTGCCGCGGGTAGACCCTGGATCCCTCGAAGCATGTCAATCCACAAGCGGCGCCACTTCAATCGCCTTCTTAATCAAACAATCGCCGGCGAACGACTGTAGCGACATCGGGAGCATGCTGGCATCGATAACTCTGACAGTCAGCACTCGATAGCCGTCCGATGTTTTCGCACCCTCCACGCGCATGGCATGGCAGATCTCCAGTTTCTTCCAAATCAGATTGTTCAGAACGGCGTCAGAGGCAAGCAGCTTGGTGTCGGTCACCACGTCATTGACGGAGGCTTTGACCGCAACCCTGGATTTATCCTTCGGCACCTCACTGACAACGGCAAAAATGAGCAACTCATCTCCCGAGTGCCCTACCGTGGAGGTGGCCAAGAGGAGGATCATCAGGACTGCCATGCCACAATACCGCTTCATGCCGTCGCTTTTCTCCAGGTGCGATGCGTCGTCTATCGGCGCCGACAGCTATCGAGCCGGTTGTGGTCCCCCATGGCTGAGTGTGCTCGTTCCCGGTGGTTTCGGGATCGACCGTGAAGGCTCATTGGCGTTCGAGGTCAGCAGCACGGCAATCAGGGCGAGCAGTCCGGCGCCGATGAGAAGCGGCAGGATTCGTTTCAATAACGGGGGCGACACCATCAAAAACCAGTATGCCAATCGGGTCTACCCATTTCAAGGTGAGGAACACTTGCCGACTCTTGCATCACGCGTCAAGAGTAGCGCACAGTAGGGCGGGAGCTTATTGATGCCGCACGATTTCATGCCGGGTCTCGCGGGCATTCCTGCAGCGAAATCGGCCGTCAGCGACGTCGACGGGGAACATGGTGTGCTCGAATACCGCGGCATCCGCGTGGAAGAGCTGTGCCAGCGCTCGTCGTATTTGGAAACCGCGTACCTTCTCCTGTTCGGACACCTGCCGACGCGGCCTGTACTCGCCCAGTGGGAGCAAGACATAGCCCATCACCGGCGGGTGAAGTATTCGATTGTCGATCTCATGAAATGTCTGCCCGAGCAAGGCCATCCCATGGATGTGCTGCAAGCGGCGGTTGCGGCGCTTGGAATGTTCTATCCCGGCCGCAATGTCAAGGACATGGAGAACAACTACTGGTCGGCTGTGCGGCTGATTGCGAAACTGCCCACCATCATCGCGGGCTGGGCCAGGCTTCGTCGCGGAGATGATGCGATTGCTCCGCGAGACGACCTCGCCTTCAGCGAGAACTTTTTCTACATGCTGACCGAGACCATGCCGCATCCCTTGTGGGTCGAGATCTTCGACGACTGTCTGATCCTCCATGCGGAGCACACGATGAATGCGTCGACCTTCACCGGACTTGTGACGGCCTCGACGTTGGCCGATCCTTACACCGTCGTCGCGTCTTCCCTCGGGGCGCTGAAAGGCCCGTTGCATGGTGGTGCGAACGAGGAGGTCGTGCAGATGCTCAAGGAGATCGGCACGGTCGATCAGGCGGCGCGGTACGTGGAACAACGGTTCCACAACAAACAGAAGTTAATGGGATTTGGACATCGCGTGTACAAAGTCAAAGACCCGCGAGCCACAATCCTACAAAGCTTGTGCGAGAAACTCTTTAGCACGTGCGGCACCTCTCAGCTCTACGACATCGCCGTCCGCGTCGAACGCAGGGCGGTTGAACTGCTCGATGGTAAAAAAGTGTATCCAAATGTGGATTTTTATTCCGGGATCATCTACGAGAAAATGGGCATCGACAGCGATCTGTTCACGCCTATTTTTGCGATGGCGCGAGTTTCGGGCTGGTTGGCGCACTGGCTCGAGCAGCTCCGGGAAAACAAGCTCTTCCGCCCGGATCAAATCTATGCGGGCGAGCATAATCGGCCCTATGTCCCCCTCGATCAGCGGTAACGTCTAAGGCCCTGCCGCCATTGCCTCTTGACTTGCGAGCGGAAAGTATTACCTGCCAACCAGACAGCATACTCGGCGCCGCGTCGACATCAAGAACGCTCAAGAACATCGTCTCTATGAAGGAGGTCTATTATGACACTCGTACGGTGGGATCCATTTCGTGAATTGGAGGATATGTCAGAACGGTTGAACCGAGTTTTTTCTCGGCCATCGCTGCGGAACAGCGGTAAGGAGAATCTGACGGTCGCTGACTGGATGCCGACTGTGGACATCAGCGAGACCGAAGCCGAGTACTTGATCAAGGCGGAGCTGCCCGAAGTGAGGAAAGAGGACGTCAAGGTCACGGTTGAAAACGGCGTGCTCACACTCCAAGGGGAGCGTCGGCAGGAGAAAGAAGAGAAGGGCAAGAAGTTCCATCGCGTGGAACGTTCGTACGGAAGCTTTGTTCGGAGTTTTTCGTTGCCGGAATCCGTGGAGGAAAGCGCGGTGAAGGCCGAATACAAAGACGGCGTGTTGAATCTTCACCTCCCCAAGTCGGAAAAAGTGAAGCCCAAAGCCATCGATGTGAAGGTCGCCTAATCGACACCTACTATGACTCCCGGAAGGCCCGCCTCGGCGGGCCTTCTTGCATTTCCGTGCTGGTCTCAGCGCTCGAGCATGACCAGCTCCCACCGTTCATTGTCCAAGTCTAACCGCAACACATACCGTTGTCCGTCACTGGCCTTGACGCGAAAATAGCTGTGGGTCTCGCTGTACCAGCGGTCCACGACATGCTCGACGAGGAGCGTTTTGCCCTCCAGAGTAAAGGACCGGGGCGTCTTTTCGCCTTTGTATCCGGCAAAGGCTTCGACAATGAGGTGCGGGCCGTCCATCTCTCCCACCCTTGTAGAAGCAGGTGGCCTGAGTTTATCATGGCGCCCGCAGACCCTTGCTACCTGGAGCAGCCCGCATGAAGACACATCCCGATCAGACGGTGCCTGGCGGCACCAGAATCGAACGCGACACGATGGGGGAGGTGCCGGTTCCGGCAAATGCCTATTATGGAGTGCAGACCGCCCGCGCCATCGAAAATTTTCCCATCAGCTCCATGCGGATGCCACGGTCCGTCATTCGGGCGATGGGGCTGATCAAACGGGCCGCGGCCGCTGTGAACCATTCGCTGGGATTACTGGAACAGCGCCCGGCTGATGCCATCGCACGGGCGGCGACGGAAGTGGTGGACGGAAAGCTCGACAATCAGTTCCCCGTAGACGTCTTCCAAACCGGCTCGGGCACTTCGACGAATATGAATACGAACGAGGTTATTTCCAACCGCGCTACCGAACTGTTGGGCGGTGCTCGGGGCAGTAAACTCGTTCACCCGAACGATCACGTCAATCTCGGTCAATCCAGCAATGACGTCATCCCGACCGCCATCCACATCGCTGCCTCTGAAACGATTCAACACCAACTTCTTCCGGCGTTGACCCGGCTCCATCGGGCCTTGAATCAGAAAGCCAACGACTTCGACACGGTCGTCAAAATCGGCAGGACCCATCTCCAGGACGCCACTCCCGTCCGCTTGGGTCAGGAATTCGGCGGCTATGCGCGTCAGGTCGAACTGGGTATTGCACGTGTCAAGCGGGCGCAGGAGGCGTTGAGCGAAGTGGCTTTAGGAGGAACGGCGGTTGGCACCGGCTTGAACTGTCATCCGGAATTTTCCTCTAAGGTCCTGGCAATGGTTTCGAAGGAAACCGGCTGTCACTTCAGAGAAGCGACGAACCATTTCGAAGCGCAGTCGGCGCAGGACTCATTGGTCGAAGCGAGCGGGGAGTTGCGAACCCTCGCAGTCAGTTTAATGAAAATCGCCAATGATATCCGCTGGCTGGGATCCGGTCCTCGTTGTGGGCTCGGAGAGATCCATGTTCCTGAAACGCAGCCCGGGTCCTCGATCATGCCAGGGAAAGTGAATCCCGTGATTGCCGAGTCGGTGACCATGGTCTGCGCGCAGGTCATCGGAAATGACGTGACGGTGACCATCGGCGGTCAAGCCGGGAATTTTGAATTAATCGTCATGCTTCCCGTCATGGCCTACAACCTGCTCCAATCCATCGAGTTGCTTGCTACCGCCACGAACAATTTTGCAGCCAAGTGTATTGAAGGGATACACGCCAACAAAGAGCGCTGCCAGAGTTTCATTGAGGACAGTCTGGCCATGTGTACTGCTTTGGCCCCTGAAATCGGCTACGAGGCCGCTGCTGGCCTCGCGAAGGAAGCTTACCGGTCAGGGAAAACGGTGCGGCAGGTAGCAAAGGAACAAAACGTCCTGGCGGAAGGACGCCTGGATGAGTTGTTGGATCCTTGGCGGATGACCGAACCGGGCGGTCCCGTTGGAAGCGCCGGCGGATAATCGGCTATTTTGACAGTATCGGAACGGCTATGCTAAAGTCCGCGGAACTGTTGGGATTCTAGGCATTTCCTTACATCAGGAATCACATGAGCGCACAGCAGAAGCACATCGTCATTGTGGCCGGCGCGGGTCCTGCCGGCATGGCGGTGGCCGCCGCACTTGGTAAGGCAGGCCATGAAGTCATCATCCTCAACCGTGATATCAAGTTTGGCGGGCTTGCCGAATACGGTATCTTTCCGAGCAAACTCAAATTGCGTGGCGGCCTCAGAAAACAGTACTGGGAGCTTCTCGAGCAGCCTCATGTGCACTATTTCGGTAACGTCTCCATCGGCAATGGCAAGGATTTGACCGTGGAAGATGTTCGAGCGCTTGGAGCAAGCGCGGTCATCTTTTCCATCGGCGCACAGGGGACCAAGGCCATCGGTGTCGAAGGGGAATCGGCGAAGGGTGTATTTCATGCCAAGGACGTGGTCTACCACTTCAACCGGCTGCCGGGGTTCGGCGACCGGTCGTTTGAAATGGGCAGACATGTGGCCGTTATTGGTGCCGGCGACGTGATGGTGGACATCGCACATTGGCTGACCCGGTACAAGAAAGTCGAGCGCGTCACGGCCGTCGTGCGTCGCGGTCCGGCGGAGCGGAAATACAATCCCAAAGAAATTCGGGCTATTTGCGCGAACATGGATCTGGACGGTATCAAAAAGGAATTCGAACGGATTAAGGATCGGCTGGCGGCAGTCGGGCAACAACCGGAGGAGATCTTAAAAGGGCTGTTGGATGAGTTCACGAAATGTGAACCTGCGAACAGCCAGACAAAAATGGGGTTCCGATTTCTTGCGTCCCCCAGGCGCGTCCTCGTGGACGGACACAACCAGGTCCGCGGCTTGGAAATGGAAGAGAATAAGCTCGAACCCAAAGGCGAGGACACCGCCGCAGTCGGACTCAAGCAATATTATGAGTTCCCATGTGACGCAGTCATCTTCGCTGTGGGCGACAAGGTCGACGAGACGGTCGGCTTGCCCTATAAAGGGGGCGTCTATGTGACGAACCCTCAGAAGACGGGCAACGACCCGGATGATGCGCTGTTCCAAGCCTACGATGAAGCCAGCGGAACAATTGTCGATGGGGTGTTTCTTGCGGGATGGGCACGCAAAGCCAGCGAGGGCTTGGTCGGTGTGGCCAAGCGCGACGGAGATTGGTGTGCGGAAGTGGTCATGCGATATCTCGCGACTAAACAGCCAGCCGTCCCTCCAAAGGTCATTCTCGACAAACTGCATGCGCTGCTCAGAGAGCGCAAGAGCCGTCCGGTAGACGTCAAGGGACTCCGTGCTCTCGAAAAAGCGGAGAAGGCTTTCAAAGGCTCGGCGGACTGCATCGGAGAATTTAAATACGTCACCAACCAGGAAATGCTTGGCTTGATCGAGCGCGGCGCGAGCTAAGCGGCAGGCGTTACCCGTCCCCCCACTTGAGTTTTTCCCGCAACACCACGTAGTAGCTGCTCTCGGGAAATCGAATCAACCTCGTCCGATGCTCAGAGACCTTTAGCTCTACGCTATCGCCTTGCGTCAGGGCAACGCCTACCTGTCCGTCGAGCGTGGCCATCGCTCCTTCATCCTTGCTGGTGAGCGTCACCTCAATCTGGACATCATCGGGCACAATCAGAGGTCGATGGGTCAACGTATGGGGACAGATCGGGGTTAAGATCAGCGACCGTACGGAGGGAGTAATGATAGGACCTCCGGCGGACAACGAGTAGGCGGTCGACCCCGTCGGCGTGCTAATGATCAAACCATCGCCACGCAGATTCGTGACAAAGTGTCCCTGAATGGCGATTCTCAACTCAATCATGCGGGCCAAAGTTCCTTTGCTGACGACGACGTCGTTCAAGACAACACTCTGTGCCACCGTCTCACCGTGCCGATGGATGTGAGACACGATCATCAAACGTTCATCCAGCACATATTCGTTGGCGAAGACCCGCTCCAAGGACGGATAGAGATGCTCGAGCCGAACCTCCGTGAGAAAACCCAGTCCCCCCATGTTGACCCCAAGAATGGGGATGCTTCGTTCTCCGGCCAACCGCGCCGCATTGAGCATGGTGCCGTCACCGCCAAGGATCAGCAACACATCGGCTCTCTGTGCCAATTGAGTTTTCTGCACGCCGCCGGCTTCGTTCAACAGCGCAGCAGACGTGTTATCGAGAATGACATCGATCTTCCGATCACGTAGCCAATTGACGACCGCTTGCACCGTCGCCTTGACTTCCGGGAACTTGGGTTTGGTTAATATGCCGATGCTCTTGCTTCTCATCCGGCTGTGCGAGGGTAGTCGGTGAAAAATCTGGCCAAAAGGTGCGGGATTCTATCGGGAGGGTTTTCGTGAAGTCAACGAACCGAAGACGAAATTCTCTGCACCGACATCCCTCGTCGTACGATTCGGTCGCAACCTTGACACTCGAAACGCTTCTAGTTAGAATTAGGCCAGATATTTCGAAGGGTTTGATCCCAGTCGCCGCACCCACAGCCCCATCGCTAAGGAGGTAGGATGTTCGAACGATTCACGGACAAGGGTCGGAAGATCATCATCCTGGCGCGCGAGGAAGCCGAGCGTCACCAGAACGACTACCTCGGAACCGAGCACCTGGTCTTAGCCATCCTTCGCGAATCCGACGGCATCGCCTTGATGATCCTCAAAAAAATGGGGCTTTCTACCGAGCAGATCCGTCTTGAGATTGAACGCAACTTGCCTGGCGGCGGGACAACGATGACCTTCGGAGAGATCCCGTTCAGCCCGCGGGTCAAAAAGGTGATCGAGTACGGAGTCGAAGAAGCCCGACTCCTTGGTCACAATCATATCGGAAGTGAACATCTGCTCCTGGGCCTCCTCCGGGAAGAAGAAGGCATCGGCGGCAAGATTCTTCGCAGCCTCGGTGCCAATCTCCTGACCGCACGCCAGCTGACCGTTACTTTTCTCCGGAAGTCGGCGCCTCGAGAACGCGACCGTAAGAGCAACACTCCCGCGCTCGACGAATTCGGCCGTGATCTGACACAGATGGCGCAGGAAGGTCAGCTCGACCCTGTCATCGGGCGCGCAGACGAAATCGAACGGGTGCTGCAGATTCTCAGCCGCCGCACCAAGAACAATCCCGTGCTGATCGGTGAATCCGGTGTCGGCAAGACCGCCATCGTCGAAGGACTGGCGCAACGCATCGTGCAGTCGGAAGTACCCGACAATCTGCTCTCGCGCCGCGTGATCGCCCTCGACCTTGGCTCGCTGGTCGCAGGTACTAAGTATCGCGGCCAATTCGAAGAGCGCCTCAAAGTGGTCATGAAGGAAATCGTGCAGGCAGGGAACATCATCATCTTCATCGACGAATTGCACACATTAGTTGGAGCCGGCGCCGCCGAAGGCTCCATTGATGCCTCGAACATGCTCAAGCCAGCGCTCTCGCGCGGTGAAATTCAGTGCATCGGCGCCACCACGCTTGATGAATACCGCAAGCACATTGAGAAGGATGGCGCGTTGAAGCGCCGCTTCCAGCCGATTTATGTTCAGCCGCCGAGTCTTGACGAAACCGTCCGGATCATTCAGGGGCTGCGCGACCGCTACGAGGAACATCATGGCGTGGAGATCACGGAAGACGCGATCGTCGAAGCCGTCAAGCTGTCCGACCGGTACATCACCGATCGGTTCCTGCCCGACAAAGCCATCGATCTGATCGACGAGACCGGCTCCCGCGCGAAACTGCAGACCTACGCCTTGCCCGGCGAGCTCAAGGCGATGGAACAGGAGCTCAAGAAAGTATCCCGCGACAAGGAACTGGCTATTTCCATGCAGAACTTTGAGGAAGCCGTACGGCACCGTGAAGAGGAAGAGCGTCTCCGCAAGCTTCTCGAAGAGTCCAAACGGGAATGGAAGAAGAATCAGGAAAAGCAGAAGCCGACCATCGGCAAAGAGGATGTCGCCTACGTCGTGTCGAAGATGACGGGTATTCCGCTCTTCAAGCTCGAGGAGGAGGAGTCCAATAAGCTGCTGCGCATGGAGGAATTTCTGCACAAGCGCGTCGTTGGCCAGAACGAAGCCATTTCGGCCGTGTGCCGAGCCATTAGACGTTCACGTGCGGGGTTGAAAGAAGCCAAGAAGCCCATTGGCTCGTTCATCTTCCTTGGACCGACCGGCGTGGGCAAAACCGAGCTGGCGCGGACATTGGCGGAATTTCTGTTCAACACCGAGGATGCACTGATCCGCATCGACATGTCCGAGTACCAGGAGAAGTTCACGAGTTCACGGCTCTTCGGAGCGCCTCCGGGCTACGTGGGCTACGAAGAAGGCGGCCAGCTCACCGAGCGGGTCCGCCGTCGCCCGTATTCAGTGGTCCTGTTCGATGAGATCGAGAAGGCGCATCCTGATGTCTTCAATCTCCTGCTGCAGGTACTGGACGACGGCGTGTTGACGGACAGCCTCGGTCGAAAGGTTGATTTCAAGAATACCGTCGTCATCATGACGTCAAATATCGGCACCAAGATGATTCAGAAGGGCGTCAGTCTCGGATTCCAGAGCACGGATGCCGAGCAGGACCGCCACAAGAAGGAAGAAGTGTTGGGTGAATTGCGCCGGCAATTCAGCCCAGAGTTCCTGAACCGAGTCGACGAAATCGTAGTCTTCCACCAGCTCGACAAGACGCACTTGACGAGCATTCTCGATATCTTGCTGCGTGAACTGAACCTGCGCCTGGTCGAGAAGGGTGTGGAAATCGAGGTCGACGACGAGGTCAAGGCCTGGCTGATCAAAGAAGGCTACGAGCCGCTTTACGGCGCGCGGCCGATGCGGCGAACCATCCAACGTGCCATCGGGGATCCGCTCTCCGAAGAGATGATCAAGGGACGCTTTAAGGAGAGTCGCAAGATCCGGGTCGTGCTGCGGGATGGCGCGCCGACGTTCATTGAGCAGGAGGCCATGGCAGAGGTCTAGCGGACCGCCGTGTACCCGCACCACCTATTGTTCGACGAATCACCGTGCGACCCTTGCCTCCATGGAGGCAAGGGTCGCATTGTTTTTTCTTGTGGAATCGGATGACCTCCACCATCGCTACGTTCCAGCCGTCAGGTCCACTTCTTGGCATCGAAACGTCTTGTGACGAAACTGCCGCCGCCATCCTTGGAGCGGACGGATCGGTCTTGGCCAATGTGGTGGCCTCGCAGCATGCCGTGCATGAGCGTTTTGGCGGGGTGGTTCCTGAACTCGCCTCGCGCGCCCACATCGAGATGATCGAACGGGTCGTCATGGCTGCACGTGAGGAGGCGAAGGTCTCATGGGGGGCACTTGCCGGGATTGCCGTCACGCTGGGCCCCGGCCTGGCTGGAGCTTTGATGGTCGGCGTCAATTATGCCAAGACCCTGGCCTATATGCTTCATCTGCCCCTCGTCGGCGTCAGTCATTTGGACGCGCACATCGCTTCTGCCTGGCTCGAGGATCCGGAATTTCCGCTGCCCTGCATCGTGCTCGTCGTCTCTGGCGGACATACTCACCTGTATCAACAAGACGACCAGGGCACGAGTCACTTATTGGGCTGCACGCGAGATGATGCGGCGGGCGAAGCCTTTGACAAAGGAGCCCAGATGTTGGGACTGGGCTTTCCCGGAGGGCCCGCACTCGATCGCCTCGCGCAGACAGGCAATCCTTCCGCTATTGCCTTTCCACGGTCTTCCCTCAATAAAGGCAGCTTGGAATTCAGCTTCAGCGGGCTGAAAACGGCATTGTTGTACAAACTGCACGCGATGGACGACGTGGAACGCGGCCGCCGGCGCGCCGATTTAGCTGCTGGCTATCAGGAGGCCATTGTCACTGTGCTGATCGAGAAAGCGCTCATGGCCGTTCAGCAGACGGGAATTCGCTCGCTCGCGGTGGTGGGTGGCGTGTCAGCCAACACCAGACTCCGCACACTGTTGCAGGAACGCGTACGCACTTCACAGGTTCGTCTGAGCATTCCTCCTCTGCGCTTCTGCACAGACAATGCGGCCATGGTCGCGGCAGCCGGACGCCACGCGCTTGCCGCCGGACACCGGATCGCGCTCGATGCCGAACCGTTTACCACATTGGAGCCGGCTCTCGCGACCCGCATCGGGCGGGCGTGAGTACAACGGAGGTCCCCCATTCCTGACATTTATGGCCAAACCAGTGGATTACGGGCCAGCCAACTTGCCGCCGTGGAGCGCCTGTATCGACGCCGCGTGCCGCAGAACAAGGTGATCTCGTTCGAGCTGGCGAAGGCCATGTGTCAGCTGTCGTTGGACATCCGTCGTCCGCTGGCCGTGCTCTTGACCCGCAGGGGGCAAGTCCAGGAGATTGTCATCGGCACCGATCTGACGCTTTCGCCGACGACGCTGTCGAAATTCCGCGCCGGGTCCCGGTCACTGCGCGGTCTCCGGTTGATCCGCACCCAGCTCCATGATCAGCCGCTCAGCCAGGAATCGCTGACCGATTTGGCCTACCTTCGTCTCGATGTGTTCGGCGTAGTGTCAGTCACTCCTCAAGGCAATCCCGGCATGTTCTATCTGGCCCACTTGTTGCCGCCCAATGTCTCCGGCCAACTCTGCAACGTGCTCAGAAGCACGCCGTTGCAACAATGCACCCTGGACTTCGACCGGTTTATCGAAGATCTTGAAACGGATATGCAGCGAGCGCGGGGAACCCACGCTATTGGTCATGACCGGGAATCGGCCATGCTGGTCAGCGCGTCCTCTCGAAGCCGCGTCGAGCAGGAAGAGCGTCTTGTCGAACTGACAGAACTGGCGTCTTCGGCGGGCGTGACCGTCATTGATCGGATGGCGCAACGGATACAGGATGGTCACCAGCGATACCTCCTGGGCAGCGGAAAATTGAAAGATGTCCTGATTCAGACCCTGCACAAGGGTGCCGACATGGTGATCTTCGATCAAACTCTCACGCCGGCCCAATCACGGGCGATTTCGGAGATCACGGACATCAAAATCATCGATCGCACCCAGTTGATCCTCGATATCTTTGCGCGGCGGGCCCATAGCCGCGAGGGTAAGGTGCAGGTAGAGCTTGCGCAGCTTCGCTATCTGCTTCCGAGACTATCCGGGAAAGGCACCGAGTTGTCGCGCCTCGGTGGAGGCATTGGCTCGAGAGGTCCCGGAGAAACCAAGTTGGAAACGGATCGGCGGCGGATCCGGGATCGCATTACCCATCTGGAGCGCGAACTCCAGCATTTTGCGCGTCAACAGGATCAGCGTCGTGCGCGTCGCACCCGCCATCACCTACCGGTCCTTTCTTTGGTCGGATATACCAATGCCGGGAAGTCGACGCTCCTCAACGTGCTGACGAAAAGCCACATCTCCGCGCAGGACCGGGTGTTTGAAACCTTGGATACAACCAGCCGGCGACTTCGATTTCCCCGAGACCGTGAAGTTATCGTCACCGATACCGTTGGATTTATCCGCGATCTTCCCCAGGAGTTACTGGGCGCATTTCGTACCACGCTGGACGAACTGCGAGAGGCGGATTTGCTCATCCACGTGGTCGACGCCAGCGCCGCCGAGATCGACATCCAGATCTCAGCTGTGGTGAAGATTCTTCGAGATTTGGATCTCGGCACCCTGCCCAGGACGCTCGTCTTCAACAAATGTGATCGCCTTCCGCCAGCCGAAGCAGAATTATTGTGTCGCCGCTACGGGGCCATCGGCGTTTCTGCGCTGCAGCCGCACACGCTCGAACCGCTGCTCGACCACCTTGAGCGGGAACTCGCGCAAGCCCTGCCTGCAGACGAGGGGCCGGCCCGGCTCACTCATGGCACCGTCGCGCTTGCATCTCGTTCGTGATCTCTTCACAATCGTAGCGGCTCGGCCATGCCACGCACGCCAAAACCCAAGGCCAACATTCAGCAGCGGGCACAATCCATCGCACGTAAGCTCGAGGCCTCGATGCCTGAAGCAGGAGTCGAGTTGACGCACCGATCGCCCTGGGAACTTCTCGTGGCCACGATTTTGTCGGCTCAATGCACGGACCAACGCGTCAATCAGGTCACTCCGACACTGTTCAAGCGCTACCACACGCCGTCAGACCTCGCCCACGCGCAATTACCAGAACTGGAACAGATCATTCGTCCGACCGGCTTTTTCAAGAGCAAAGCCAAGAATCTCGTCGCCTGCGCCCAAGCGGTGAGCACGCATTTCGGCAATCGAGTGCCGGACCGGATGGAGGAGTTGGTCACCTTGCCGGGGGTGGGCCGGAAGACCGCCAATGTGCTCTTAGGCCAAGCCTTCGGCCAACCTGCCGTGGTGGTCGATACCCACGTGAAACGCGTGTCCAATCGCCTCAGACTGACCGCCTCCGACGATCCCGTGCAGATCGAACAGGATCTCCAGCAACTGCTGTCGCCCACCCAATGGACGTGTGTCTCGCAGCGCCTCCTGCTCCACGGGCGATATATCTGTGTTGCGCGCAAGCCCCTGTGCAGCCGGTGCCCGATTTATGACGACTGCGACGCCAAGGAGAAGAGGCTTCGATGATCCGCAGTATGACCGGATTCGGACAAAAACGCGCTCCATGGAAAGACGGTTCTGTGACGGTTGAAGTCCGGTCCGTCAATCATCGATTTCTTGAGGTGGCCTGCCGGCTTCCTCGTTCCTTGCATGCGCTGGAAGACTTCTTCAAGAAAGCGGTCCAACACCGCTGCGCGAGAGGCCGGGTCGACCTCACGGTGACCGTTCAGACAGGATCAGGGAAGGGAGGAGTCATCAATCTTGACCAGGCGCTGGCAAAACAGTACCATCAGGCCCTCCGTCGTTTGAAAACCTCTCTCAAATTGCCTGGGCCCATCGATATGACCCTCGTGGCTGGCCTCCGGGATGTGCTGACGGTATCCGATCAGCCGACTGACGATCCGAAGCTCGCCACCATGGTTCGCACGCTCGCCGAAGACGCCCTTCACGACCTGCAGAACATGCGGAAGCAGGAAGGGATGGCTCTCGCCAAGGACATGCAGGGACGCATCCAGACGATGAAAAAGCACCGGTCCGCCATTGCTGATCGGGTGCCGACCGCGCTTCGAGAAAGCTTCGAGCGTATGAAACAGCGCATCGAGAAACTCATCGGGACGGAGGTCCCTGACGTTCCCAGGCTGCACCAAGAACTGGCCCTCTATGCCGATCGTGGTGACATTACAGAAGAAATAGTCAGACTGGACTCCCATGTGCTACAGTTTGAACAACAACTTAAGCGCGCAGAATCTGTGGGTAAAACGCTCGAATTCCTGCTTCAGGAGATGGGCCGTGAAGTCAATACTATCGGCTCCAAGGCCAACGACGCGGTCATCGCGGGCCATGTGGTGCACATGAAAGCCGAATTGGAACGCATTCGAGAACAGGTTCAAAACGTCGAATGAGCATGGCCGCCAACGCCCCACGTTTGCCTTCCGGGCCGGTCCGGTCGTCGACCCAACGGCGGGGGATCTTGTTCATCGTTTCCGCGCCGTCCGGTACCGGAAAAACGACGTTGTGCAAACAACTGACGGGCAAAATTCCTGGATTGTGGCACTCGATCTCGTATACGACCAGAATGCCCAGGCCCGGCGAGGAACACGGCCGTGAATACTTTTTTACGGACGAGGCGACGTTCCAGGCGATGGTCGACCGTCATGAATTCGTCGAGTGGGCCCGCGTCTATGGCCATTTGTACGGGACGCCGAGAAAAACCCTGATCGACCAGATCGACCAAGGCATCGACGTCCTGCTTGAAATCGATGTGCAGGGGGCGCTGCAGGTTAAGAGAAAATTCGACGATGCGGTCTCAATCTTTATTCTTCCGCCCTCGATGGCTGTGTTGCGCCAGCGCTTGCTGACCCGTGCGTCTGAGTCTTCGGACGAGATTCAACGGCGGCTCCAGAAAGTGAAGGAAGAGGTGTGGAGCTACAGAGAGTATGCCTACATCGTCAGAAACGATGATCTGACACGCTCCTTGCAGGATCTGGAAAGCATATTTCTCGGTGAGCGGTTGAAGACGAAGCGCCTCAATATGGCTTGGATTGAGAACAATTTCATCTTGGATGACGAAGCCAAACCCGGAGATCGCAAAGATCTTCCCTAACCATAAGGAGCACCGAATCCATGGTCGACATGCTTAGCCTGCTTCCCCAATACACTTCGGATCAGTTCGATTCCCGGCACCGCTTGGTCATCGTGGCGGCTCAACGGGCAAAGCACATTCTGCAAGGGTCACGCCCGTTCGGGGCTTCCCGCTTCACCAAGGAAACGACAATCGCGTTGGATGAAGTGCTTCGAGGCGAAGCCAAGTACCTGGTCGGCAAAGAGGCCAGGGATGCCATGAAGGAAGCCAAGCGCGGCAGGGAAGGCGAGACCGAGCGCATGGCCATGATGACCGGCGAAGACGCCCGGGAAATCAAGAAAGAACTGAGTGTGTACGTGGACGACAGTCCCAAGCCGGCCGCAGCCGAGCCAGAAGAGTAACGCATGAACGTCGACATCACACGACCGACGCTTGGCGGCGCACGCCTGGTGCTCGCTGTGACCGGCAGCATCGCGGCCTATAAAGCGGTGGGCCTGTTGCGCGCGTTGATCCGCGAAGGGGCCACCGTCGACGTGGCCATGACCCGTTCCGCTACACGGTTCGTCACCCCGTTGACGTTTGCAGTGCTTTCGGGTCGACCGGTTGTAACCGGTCTCTTTGAGGCGCATCAGGACATGAAGCACCTCTCGCTGCCAGAGCACGCTGACGCCATTATCGTCGCGCCGGCGACTGCAAAATTCCTGGCAAAAGCGGCGTTGGGATTGGCCAATGATGTGCTGTCAACGATGCTGTTGACGACACGTTGTCCACTGATTTGCGCTCCGGCGATGGACGGCGGCATGTGGACCCACCCGACGGTGATCGGTCATGTGCAGACGCTCCGGTCAAGGGGAGTCGTGTTCGTCGATCCCGAAGAAGGACCGCTGGCCTCCGGTCGTTTGGGGCAAGGCCGGCTAGCAGATGATGAACGCATTGTCGCCGCCGTCCGGGCCGCGCTCATGCCACGACGAGACTGGGAAGGCCAGCGCATGTTGCTGTCGGCTGGACCAACCCAGGAACCGATCGATCCGGTCCGGTACATCTCCAATCGCTCGTCAGGAAAGATGGGCTATGCCATCGCAGAGGCGGCCTATAAGCGTGGAGCGCAGGTCGTGCTGGTGAGCGGTCCCACCTCGCTTGCTCCTCCCCAAGGAGTGGAAGTGGTACCGGTAGAAACCGCCGAAGAGATGGCCAAGCAGATGAGCACTCGACTGAGTTGGTCAACCATTGTCGTCATGGCCGCCGCGGTGGGCGACTTTCGCCCGAAGCAGGCGGCAGAACGGAAACTGACCAAGAGTGGCAGACTGACAACCTCTCTCGATCTCGAGCAGACCACCGACATCCTGGCCACATTATCGGCCCGGCGCACGACACAGGTCATCGTCGGCTTTGCGGCGGAAACACATGACCTCGTGACACATGCCAAATCCAAGCTGGCATCGAAGGGGCTCGATCTTATCGTCGCCAATGACGTCACCCGCCCAGGGGCCGGGTTTGGCAGCGATGCCAATGCAGCGACCATCATCGAGCGGGACGGCCGAATCACGGACGTTCCGCTTAAGCCGAAACGAGAGTTAGCGGACGACATCCTCAACGCCGCTCATCGGTGGCTTGGGATGCCGAGGGCCTAGACCATGCCTCCGAATAAACATGCCATGAACGCGATGGAGATCGACCGGCTCGCCACTCAGCTGGCCAAGGATCCCCAGTCCAAAGCCTTCCTTCCCTTGGCGGAAGAATACTGCAAGGCCGGCATGTGGGAAGAGGCGGTCAGTGTCCTGGAAGATGGGTTAAAGTACTATCCGGGCTTCATCACGGCAATGGTCGTCTTGGGGCGGGCCTATGACCAGCTGAACCAGCCAACTAAGGCCAGAGCGGTCCTTGAAGGCGCCATTAAGCTCAGCCCGGACAACCTTCGAGCGCATCGGACCTTGATCAAACTCTATTCCGCTCAAGGCCTCATCCAAGAGGCCCTAATTTCGTGCCACGTCATTCTAACCATGAATCCTAAAGATGAGGAAGCGCTTTCGGTCCAGGCATCCTTGCGAGCGCAGGCACTTGAACGCCCCGCAGAGCCTTCGCTGCCCGCCGCATCCTCGACGGTGTTCGAAGATGGAGTGGCATCGCTTCTCTCCGACGATCGGGCACCGAGCCTCGCAAGCCAGTCTGAGCCTTCACATGCTGAGCAGACATCGAGTCGTCATGAATCGGAGATGGCGCACAAGACCGAAGCCTCATCGCGTCAGGGCGAGATCATTGCACAGCTCGAGTCCTGGCTCCGCTCTCTTGATCGACAACGGCGTGACCGACCGACAGCCGGAACTCCGCACACCAACTCATAATTTTTCAATATATTCGATGGTTTGACCGCTCCTTGTCAGCCTGTTACAATGCCGCTCTCCTGAACTGCCGGCAAGAACACCGCCAGCTCGTAGATTATCGGCTCAATCATGCTCCGGATACTGGTGTTACATGGGCCCAACCTCAACCTGCTCGGAACAAGGGAGCAGGCCATCTATGGCACCGAGTCACTCGACAGCATAGACGCGACCTTGACCAGCTTGGCCGAGGAACTGGCGGTGGAAGTGGATATTCATCAGTCCAACAGCGAAGGGGAACTGGTCAATTGGATTCAAGAGAGCGGCAGTGGCTATCAGGGGATCATCATCAATCCGGCCGCCTACACCCATACGAGCATCGCGATTCGCGATGCCATTGCGGCCGTAGGACTGCCCACCGTTGAAGTGCATCTGTCGAACATCCATCAGCGGGAGCCGTTTCGCCACCATTCTCATATCGCCGGCGTGGCCTTGGCGCAGATCTCCGGATTGGGACCGGCCGGTTACCGGCTCGCGCTGCGCGGGCTGCATGAGCATTTAACAGCCCAGAGAAAAATCAAGAAGCCTTCGCCGGCGACCCGCCGACAAAAACGGGCGTCACGATAGCCGCATACCGTACAACCGAGTGAAGCTGATGTGGGTGAAGGGAGCAACGAGTGATTTCCACCACTGATTTTCGAGGCGGTGTACGCCTCATGGTCGATGGCGAACCATATTACATCGTCGAATTTCAACATGTGAAACCCGGAAAAGGCGGGGCGTTCGTCCGCACGAAGCTCAAGAGCTATCTGACCGGCAACGTGCTCGATCGCACTTTTCGGTCCGGGGAACGATTCGAAGAACCGGATCTGGAAGAACGCGAGATGCAATTTTTATATGCGACCGGGGATGATTACACATTCATGGACACGGAGAGCTATGAACAGCTGACGTTTGAGAAAAAGCAGCTGGGCGACAATGCCGATCTTCTCAAAGAAAACATGAACGTGAAAATCCTCATTTACGAGCATCGGCCCATCGACGTCGAGCTGCCCATTTTTATCGAACTCAAAGTGGTCGACGCCGAACCCGGCGTGCGTGGGGATACCGCGTCGGGCGGCACAAAACCCGCCGTAGTAGAAACAGGGGCGACGATCAAAGTCCCCCTGTACCTCGAAGTCGGGACGGTCATCAAGATCGACACCCGTACGAGAGCCTATGTGGAGCGCGTTCGGTGAGCCGAAAGAAACCCCGCAAATCGCCCGTCGCTGGAACCCCGATCGTCCTACCGGGCTCCTTCGTGGGCGCCAAAAGCACCCAGGATGCCGCCGCCCAAACCAAGCAGATTCAAGACCTGATCGATCTGCTGAAACGCAACCACCTGACCGAACTCGAGATCGAACGAGCCGGCGTACGCATCAGGGTGCGTCACGAAGTCGGAATCAAGGCCGTCTCGACCACCGTGAGCGATGTTGGACAGCCCTCCACTCCGGCCGCGGCCCAGCACACTGTTCCGCCCAGCGACTCCCTGGAGGACGCCGCCGGTCAGATCACGATTACCTCACCGATTGTGGGCACATTCTACCGGTCGCCCTCTCCGGATGCCGATCCCTATGTCGAAGAAGGCGATTACGTGAAAAAAGGACAGGTCTTGTGTATCGTGGAAGCCATGAAGTTGATGAATGAAATTGAGTCAGAGGTGGACGGGCGTATCACCAAGATTTTGGTGGAAAGCACAAAGCCTGTGGAATACGGTCAGGCGCTGTTCCTGATCGATCCCAAAGCCACCCCCTGAAACACGGATGTTGACACAAGCCGTTCAGGTCCACTGTTACCGCTCCCACACTCTCGTTCAGCCCCGCCTCCGCCTTGGGGTCCGCGTTCCGCCTCTCGAAGGAGCGCATGGCCTGGGCCGCCAGCGATCGAAGGGGAATCAACGTGTTTAAGAAAGTGCTGGTCGCCAACCGGGGTGAGATTGCGTTGCGGGTCATCCGAGCGTGCAAGGAGCTCGGCATCAAGACCGTGGCGATCCATTCGGAAGCCGATGCGGGTGCCATGCACGCGCGGGCCGCCGACGAGCGCATCTGTGTGGGCCCCGCCGAGTCAGCGCTGAGTTATCGCAATATCCCCAACGTGCTCAGCGCCGCTGAAATCACCGGTGCCGATGCCATTCACCCTGGCTACGGATTTCTGTCGGAAAATGCCCACTTTGCCGAGGTGTGCGAATCCATTGGCGTGAAGTTCATCGGCCCGACCTCGGAAAACATCGCCTTGATGGGCGATAAGGCCAAGGCTCGCGAGATCGTTGCGCGCCGAGGCCTGCCGGTGACACCCGGAAGCCCGGGAGAACTCAAGAGCGAACAGGAGGCGCGGGAGGCCGCTGCGAAGATCGGCTACCCCGTCATCATCAAAGCCTCAGCCGGCGGCGGCGGCCGCGGTATGCGGGTCGTCAACAGTACCGACGAGCTCGGTCGCGCGTTCCAAGCCGCCCAGGCAGAGGCAAAGTCCACCTTCGGCAACGACAGTGTCTATCTCGAGCGGTATTTCCTCGAGCCTCGCCACATCGAAGTCCAGATTGCGGCGGACGCACGCGGACACGTCGTCTATTTGGGCGAGCGAGATTGCTCGATTCAGCGGCGTCACCAAAAGCTCGTCGAAGAGACCCCGTCCCCGGCCGTCGACGAAAAACTGCGCCGCGAAATCGGCCGTGTGGCCGTCGAGGCAATGAAGGCCGTGCATTACCGCAATCTGGGGACGGTGGAATTTCTCCTCGACAAAGACCATAACTTCTTTTTCATGGAAGTGAACACGCGTATCCAGGTCGAGCACCCCATCACGGAAATGGTCACCGGCATCGATCTCATCAAAGAGCAGATCACGCTCGCCGTCGGGCAGCCGCTCTCCTTCAAGCAACCCGATATCCGGCTCAATGGCCACAGTCTGGAATGCCGAATCAATGCCGAAGACCCCGAAAAGTTCACTCCTTCGCCAGGACTGATCAGCAGGTACAGCGCGCCGGGAGGGTTCGGTGTGCGGGTCGATTCCGCCATGGAATCCAATGCGATGGTCGTACCTTATTACGACTCGATGATCGCAAAGTTGATCACGCACGGACGGGACCGGCAAGAAGCGATGGCTCGCATGCGGCGCGCGCTCGATGAGTTCGTCATCGAGGGGATCAAGACCACCATCCCACTCCACAAACGGATTTTGAACGATCCCGATTTTCAAAAGGGTCACGTCTCGACCACCTACCTGGAGCGCTTCCTCGCAGGATAACGCCGCGCACATCACCTTCTTTCGGTCTCGAGGCTATTCCGTCGCCAGCTGGGTCACTCATTCGACAATAATGGTGCCACTCATCCCGGCGTGCCCGCGGATCGCACAGTAAAACAGATACACACCGGGGATGGTGCGTATCACGGTTTCAACCGTCTGGTTTGGACGGACCGGGAAACTGCTGGACGTTCCGCCCCCGACGCCAATTTGGTGAGCCAACAGCGGACTTTTGAATTCATGCGGCTCACGGCCCTCATTCACGATCTTCAGCCAGATGGGCCGGTCAGCAGACACATGCACCTCGGCGGGGGTGAAGAGAAAGTCCTGCGCGACTATGCGCACGGTTTGTTCCGTCGAGTCACAGGCCATCATCCGCAGGGCGAGGATTCCGAGGAACCCAGTGACGGTCATTTGCTTGAGCACTCGGTGGAGCCGACAGGTCACGTGCTGGCGTCCCTTTCACAGCTCACGCTACAATGCCGGTTCATGAGCGCCCTTCGCGAGCACGCCATCCCCCTCGCGGGTCTCTATGTGATCCTCGACCCGTCCGTGCGTCCAGACCGGCCGCTTATGGAGGTGCTCGACGCGGCGGCTGCCGGAGGTGTCCGGCTGTTCCAGTACCGCAATAAGACGGCGTCGATGAAAGACGCCTTCGCCGAGGTCGGGCCGCTACGCCAGCGAGCAAGAGACCTCGGAGTGCTGTTTCTCGTCAATGACCGCTGTGATCTCGCCCTCGCGATCGACGCGGATGGCGTTCATCTGGGTCAGACAGACTTGCCCTATCGCTGCGCGCGGCAGCTCCTCGGGCCGCAGCGATACATCGGATTGTCCACACACAATGCCGATCAGGTAGCGGAGGCAGCACGCCTGAAACCGGACTATATTGGCTTTGGCCCCATCTTTAAGCCTGCCTCCAAAGCCGATCATGATCCGGTGGTCGGCATCGAAGGACTCCGATCCATCCGTACGCTCACTTCCCTGCCTGTGTTTGCTATCGGAGGCATTCAGCCCAGTCATGTTCGCCAACTTCTCGACGCGGGGGCAAACGGCATCGCCGTGATTGGTGCCATCTGCGGAGCACCAGACATTACGACCGCTGCGGCCACCTTTACCGGGCAGATCGTGTGATCAATCGTACCAGCGACGTGAGGGCCGCCGTCCTCGCGAGGCGAACCACCGACCGCCGATAACTCTTTGTCAGGCCAGGCTCGTATGCAAGCGGTCCGAGCACGGGCAATCCCGCCTGTCTCCTCAACGCTTCGATAGTCGACTTTTCCTGAAGACGCCCCACGGCGGACCGGACAGGATGCGTGCGGTTGAGCATTAACGCCACGAGTGGAATTCTCCGCCGCCGAAGCGCCTCAACGGTCAACAAGGCGTGGTTGATCCCACCCAATCCGGCGCGTCCCACGACGATCACGGGAAGCTTGAGACTTGCGATCAGATCCATCACATCGACCGTGGGCGTGAGAGGCACCCTCACGCCCCCGATGCCCTCGACAACGATGAAATCATACCGGCTGGCGAGCAGCCGATAGACTTGTCGGACGACGCCGGGATCGACGCTTCGTCGTTCAGCCTGAGCCGCCGCATACGGCGCCAGGGGCGCTTCGAATTGATAAGGACTAATGGCCCCGAGCGTCTCTTCGCTTTCCACGACGCTCCGCAACCGTGCTCCATCGGACCGAGCCAGGTTGAAAGGACTGACGCCCGTTTCGACGGGCTTCATCACGCCCACCGTTCGCCCGACGCGCGTCACTGCCAGGGCCAAGGCTGCGGTGAGCAGCGTTTTCCCGACACCAGTGTCGGTGCCAGTGATAAATACCCCTGCGCTGCGCCGGCCACTTTGACGGGTCTTCATAAGAGCGACCGGCTATCACAGTTCCAGACTTGCCCCGAGACATCCTTCATCCGCGCCAGATGGATCACGGTTTGAACGACCTCATCGAGCGAAGGCGGCCGGCGAAGGGCATGATCTCGCCAATCGACTTTGCCATCGATGGCGCCTTCGGCGAGTTTCGTACGCTGCCAGCCTGGCCAGACCAAATTCACACATATGTCGTCAGACCCCCATTCCAATGCGGCGGTTTTGACGAGCCCGACCATACCGGCTTTCGATGCCGCATAGGCCGCTTGACCGGCCGTGCCCTGGCCTCCTGCATACGACCCGACCACGACGATTGAGCCTCCGCCCTGGGCGCGAAGCGGAGGAGCCATTGCACGGAGACAGTGAAACAGACCTGTAAGGTTGGTGGCCATGATATCCGCCCACTCGCCTTCATGGAGCTTGAGCACGAGTTGGCTGCCTCCGACTCCCGCCGCGCACACGAAACACAGGGGAGGGGGACTATTCCGTGAAAACACCGTGACCATGTGCCGAACAGCATGGGCGTCGCGGATGTCTGCCTCATAGAGCGCCCCGCTGCCCCCAGCTTGTTCAATCTGTGTGAGCACCGCGTCTGCCGAGGCTCTGGCTTTGTGATAGTGAACGCCGACGAGGCAGCCTGCGCCTCCGAATGCACAACTCACGGCCTGGCCGATGCCACCCGACGCCCCCGTCACCAACACCGACCGTGGGAGTCTCGACCTGACGGAGGCGGCCGGTCCTTCCTCAGAACGCGTCCCCATGACAGGGGATTATCGTGAGGTTGTGGGAGGAAGGCAAGCCAAACCACGGAGAGCTCGGGGCTTTCACTCTTGCCGCCTTGAGGAGTCGTATGGTACCGTTTCATGAAAATCTTTCTCGTCCTTCAAGAAACGGTGACATCCGTGAACTGCCAGTCCATCATCCTGTGTCTTGTGCTCATCCTCACCGGCATGGCCTCCCCCCCGATGTCCCTTGCGGGCGACGAGCTCAACGCCATCGGACAGTCGTCTGACTATTTTCCCGATACGATCGGCAGCCATTGGGAGTATCACGGTCAAATCACGGAAGGGCCGTTGCAGACGATCGAACACAAGTTCTTTACGAACGTGTCAACCGTCACGGGTACGAGGACATTGCGCGGCATGACGGTGACCGTTTTTCACGATACCAACCCAGGCAACCATGGGCCGTCCGACAGTTTTTACCGCCGTGACGTGGTCGGCATTGTGTATCACGGCTCAGAGCCAGGCACTCCGTTGGAGAAACAGCTCATCCCATATCAGATCGTCCGGTTTCCGATCAAAATCTCCTCGACAATCCAACAGTTCGACAAGAAGGGCTTGGACTTCGGGACCGATATGGATCGTGATGGCGTCAATGAGAAGGTGGATGCGCATGGCACCTCGACGGTGGCGGGGCTTGAAACCATCACTGTCCAGGCGGGAACGTTCAAGGACGCTGTGAAAGTCGAGGCGCACATGCGGATGAGGATTCACCTCTCCGGTGTCCCGCGAGCCGTGACCGGCACGGACGTCATGACCGCCTGGTTTGCCAAAGGGGTGGGCCTGGTGAAGTATGTCGAACGGCAGGAGCTCTCTCCACTGGAAGACCGCGGGGTCATCACCGAGATCACCGAGGAACTGGATTCCTATGAAGTCAAACCGTCCAACACGTCACTCGGCCGGAGCGAAACCCCGGCGGAGGGTTTGTTCGCTGATGACTCGGACTACAACAAACTGCATCAGGTAGTCTTCGCCTCCCGCCTTCGCTCCCATCCCTGAAAGCCGGTGGCCGCCGAACGGTTGCCGATTCACAAGCGCTCCGGTAATGGGTCGATTCAAATAGAGGTTGCCCACGTCAAAGCACGCGCGGGCCCTGTCGAGATTGGCCGGACTGCGTGAATAGACACCGCCGGTCAGCGCATATTCGGTCGCATTGGCGATTCTCAGGGCCTCTTCAAACGAGTCGGCCTTCATCACGGCCACAACCGGTCCAAAAATTTCTTCTTGGGCAATCCGCGCCGTTGGAGGCACATCGGCAAAAACCGTCGGTCCGACAAACCAACCTGGCTGTATCATCCGGCCTTCCACCACCACACGGGCTTCCTGACTGCCGATCTTGATGTATTCCGAAATGGCCGCATGCGCCCGCTGGTCGATGACCGGACCGACTTGCGTGCCGGGGTCCTCCGGACTGCCCACTCGCAGACTCGTGATGGCCTCCCCAAGGCGCGTGAGAAAGAGGTCGTAGACGGCGGCATGCACGATGACCCGTGAGCAAGCTGAGCATTTCTGGCCGCTATAGCTCGTGCTGGAGACCACGACCCCGGACACCGCTTCATCCAAATCGGCTGTCTCATCGATGATGATTGCATTTTTGCCGCCCATCTCCGCGATGACACGCTTGATCACCCGCTGGCCCGGCGCCACGGTCGACGACTCCTTGAGCAAACCGAGGCCTACCTTCTTCGATCCCGTGAACGCAATCGTGACGATCGCCGGATGCTGCGCCAAGGTGCGGCCGACCTCGGGCCCACCGGGGAGACAGTACATGATGGCTTCTGGCACGCCGGCTTCGATGAGAATCTCGGTCAGCAACTGCCCGATCACCGGCGATCGCTCTGACGGCTTGAACAAGACCGGATTCCCGGTGACGAGCGCGGCCGAGACCATGCCCGTGGGAATCGCCAGAGGGAAATTCCAGGGCGCAATGACGGCCGTGATGCCGCGCGGTTCCACGAGACGATGATTGAGTTCTCCCGGCTCTTGCCCCAGACGTCTAGGGGCCGAGAGACGGAGGCATTCGGCGCCGTAGAATTCCAAAAAATCGATCGCCTCGGCGACATCGGCATCAGCCTCTCGCCACGGCTTTCCGCATTCCAGGACTTCCCAGGCCGCAAGCGTTTCCCGGCGTGCCCGCATGAGAGCCGCCGCCGCCCGCACGATCTCCACGCGCCGCTCGGCTGGCAGGGTACGCCATGCGCGCCAGCCCTGGTCCGCGCGCTGGACCGCAGCCTCGACATCAGTAGCCGTAGCGGTGTGCACCACTCCCACGATTTCCTCAGGGCGGGTAGGGTTGTACGAGGACATTAGCGGACCGGTGAGCGTCAGCCCGACAGCCCGCGGAGGCCACGTCCGGCCGAGCTGCTTTTTGACTTCGTCGAGCGACTGTTCCATCGCGGATCGCGCCTCGGCCAGAGAAAAATCTCGCAACGGTTCATTGCGAAAGCCGTTCTCGTTCAGAGCAGCGGGCTGGGGCACCACCGGTGGCGCCGGCGGAGGCGCCAACAGCGTGGCGAGGGACTGTGACTCCACATATTCCTTCCGGAGGAACGATTCGTTCGACGTGTTCTCCAAAAGACGCCGGACCAGGTAAGCCATGCCCGGAAGGAGTTCACCGACCGGTGTGTACAACCGCAATCGACGCCCTCGCCGCAAGACGGCTTCTTGAAAGGGCTCCGCCATGCCAAAGATCATCTGATATTCCCACGTTGACGGGGAGAGGCGCAGCTGCTCGGCCACCGCCTCGATATACGCCAGCGTGCGCAGATTATGGGTGCCGAAGGCCGGGCGAATCACAGCACTGGCCTTGAGAAGCGTGCGCACGAGCGCCTCATAGTTCGCGTCGGTTTCGGCCTTGTGCTCGAACAAAGGGACTGGCCATCCCCGCTGACGGTACCGGATGGTATCCGAATCCCAATAGGCTCCCTTGACCAACCTCAACGTGACCGGGCTTCCGCGCTGTCTCACCCACGTCAATAAGTCCTCCACATCCCGCGCCGTTGCCCGATGATAGGCCTGGACAGCCAACCCCGCGTGGGGAAATGTCCGATAGGCCGGCTCCATGAAAAGGCGGGTGAAGATGCCGATCAGGAGATCCTTGGTCTCTGCTTGTTCCATATCGAAGATCAGAGAGGCCGGCACTCGCATGGCCGCATCGACAATCGGACGGAGCCGCCTCGCCACGGATTCATAGCTTCCGTCCGGATCGATCGGGTCCAGATGCGGAGAAAGCGCGGAGATCTTCAACGACAGTTGCACACGCGGCACCGGGCCCAAATGATCTTCCTCGAGGAGAGAAACGCGGTCCCAGGCATGAGCCGCCCCCGCCAGGTCGTGCAAGGCCTGCACACAGCGATCACGATACCGGTCCGCTTCGTGATCGCTGATAGTGGCTTCCCCGAGCAGATCGACCGACCAGGCCTTACCCTCGCTCCACAACTGCTTCAAGGCCGGTGTCGCATCGGCAACCGACGAGCCGGCAATGAAGGTGCGTGCCATTTGCTCGACCTGTGCACGAATGGCATGTCCACTCAGCCGGGCGCCCACACCAGTTGCCGCGAGGGCCTTCAAACCCCAGCCGAGCCCGAACGCCTGGTCAGCCATCGATCCAAAATACTCCTGGGCCAAGGTCACGACCCGCTGATCGTCGGTGACAGACGGCAGCATATCGATGAACCGAAACAACTGGGTCTTGAAGTCAAGCTTGTGCATGGCGAGATTGATGGCCGCTTGCGACCACCAACGACGTTCAAAGAGGATCGGAGATTGGCCCTCAGAGAGACGGGCCAGTTCTTCGCCGATACGACGGAGAGAGGACTCGAACTCATTGATTACAGTCACGTCGTAAGCCTTCAAGTGATAGGGGAGAAAAAGCCCTCTATGGTGTTCAGTATACACCTCGGGTGATGTGCCAGTTTCCTTCCGGCAAAGAATTTGTTGATTACAGTCCGCTAGTTCGGTACTCTTGCGCATAGGACTTTTCGTTCCCGGCCCGATTGAGACAGCCCACTCCCTCACAGGCCCGACGGTGGCATTATTCGGAGGAGAACGGCCAAGTTCTGTCGATTCACCCATGTTCCTAGACATGTTTTTATAACAGAGGGAGTA
This sequence comes from Nitrospira sp., assembly GCA_035454845.1. Lineage (GTDB taxonomy): Bacteria > Nitrospirota > Nitrospiria > Nitrospirales > Nitrospiraceae > Nitrospira_C. The sequence continues at coordinate 6,140 of DATIGH010000267.1, read as the reverse complement.
ATGGATGCCGGACGCTGTTGGTACGACCCCGTTTGCCTATAAGACATTCACGCTGTTTTGCCTCGTGGCCGCCACAACACTGATCGGCACCCCGCTCTTCGGTTATCTCTACGGCTATACTCTCTTCGACTGGGTGCTTTTTGGCATTCTGTATATGGCCACCGGGTTGGGAGTGACGGTCGGCTATCATCGGCTGATCTCCCACCGTAGTTTTGAATGCCGTTCCTGGGTCAAGGTGTTGTTGCTGATCGCCGGCGGCTGGGCACTCCAAAATTCGGCGTTGCGATGGAGCGCCGATCATCTTCGGCACCATGCGAGGACAGACCAGGAAGAAGATCCCTATAATGCCAAGAAAGGCTTCTGGTACAGCCACTGCGTGTGGCTCTTCGTCAATACGCCCCATCGCACAGAGAATTATGAGCGACAGCTGCGGAAAGATCCGTTAATCATGTGGCAACATCGGCACTATTACGCCATCGTCATTTCGGGGCTCGCCCTTCCGCTGGTCCTTGGCTATGTCCACGGCGGCGTCCTCAGCGCCATCGGGTGCTTCATGCTCGCAGGGATGTTCCGCATGTTCATGGTGCTGAATTCGACGTTCGCCATCAATTCCCTCTGTCACATGTTCGGCACACAGCCCCACGGCCAACGTGACAGCAGCCGTGACAATTGGCTCATTTCCTGCCTCACCTTTGGCGAGGGCTATCATAACTATCACCACACCTATTCACGGGACTACCGCAACGGCCCGCGCTGGTACAACTTCGATCCGTCCAAATGGACGATTTACACCTTGTCCGTGCTAGGACTGGCCACCAACCTCCGCCGGCTGGATTCAAGCGTCCTGTCCGAATAGGGGAGCCGACGACCCACATCACGCCGGGGCCAACAGACCCATTTTCTTTCTCCATCTCCATCGCTTATGATGCAGACAGAAGAGCGGAAGGAGCACACTCATGGCTGACGAACACCCTTCTGCCCAGCCCTCGCAGGGCAGAGAAAATCTCATTCCAGGCGTCAAGCACGTCATCGCCATCAGCAGCGGCAAAGGTGGCGTAGGGAAATCGACGGTCGCCGCCAACCTGGCTTGCGCGCTGGCCTTGACTGGCGCCAAGGTCGGTCTCATGGATGCAGACCTCTACGGCCCGAACATTCCTATGATGATGGGCAGCACGAGCGGCCCCGAACAACGGGACGGGAAGATCATTCCGGTAGACACCTACGGCGTCAAACTGATTTCCATGGGCTTCCTCGTTCCAGAAGAGGCGCCGCTCGTGTGGCGAGGCCCGATGGTCCATCAATACCTGCAAGCCTTTTTTCGTGACGTGTTGTGGGGGGAGCTGGACTATCTTCTCATCGATCTGCCGCCCGGGACCGGGGACGTGCAGCTCTCGTTGTCCCAGATGGTGCCGATGGCCGGGGCCGTGACCGTGACGACGCCACAGGAGGTAGCCCTGTACGATGTGCGCAAGGGGATGGCGATGTTTCAGAAGGTCAACGTGCCGCTGCTGGGCATCATCGAGAACATGAGCTCCTTCGTCTGCAGTCACTGCGGCGAGCGCACGGACATTTTCTCCCATGGAGGAGGGGAGCGAGCCGCCTCAAAGCTCGGCATACCGTTCCTCGGCAGCATTCCCATCGATCCCGCCATTCGTGAAGGAGGCGACAGCGGGCATCCGATCGTCGTAGCCAATCCGGCATCCCCCCAGGCGGCGTCCTTCAGGGACATTGCCAAGAAGATCGCGGAGCAGCTGGGAGGAACGGCCACGGGCGGGGCTTCGATCGAGAGTCTCCTCAAAAAAATCAAACAGCCGTTCACGAATCAATAACCAGGCTTGAGAGGAGTCGCAGGATCATGGCAGAGTTCATACGGATTGCGGGTACCGATGATGTGAAGCCGGGGCATGGCGTGGTGGCCGAAATTAACGGCAAGGCGCTGGCCGTTTTCAACGTAGAGGGACAGTTCCATGTCATCGATAACACCTGCGTCCATCGCGGCGGTCCGCTCGGAGAAGGCGAGCTCGAAGGCCCTGTCGTCACTTGCCCCTGGCACGGCTGGCAATTCAATGTTACGACCGGGGTATGCGTCAACAACCCGTCAGCAAAAATCGAAACGTATCAGGTCAAAGTGGAAGGCACGGACGTCAAAGCGCTGCTGTAAGAGCCTCGACTCCGGCGAAAGGATGCTCATGCCCACCTCGGCGAGCACACAGCTCGAGATTGCCGCTGCTCTCGTTCGCCTCTACGTGTTTTTGAGTCAATATCTGGACCGCTGCGTCGACGAGGTGGCGCGCCGGAATTTACCGGACGGAGACCTCCAGACCCATCTGGCGCAAACTCGACGGGAGTTGATGGAGATTCTCTCGGTGAATCCGGTGGTCAAACGCAAACTCGCCGACGAATGCGACCGGATCCTCAACCTTGGCGCGTCCTGCCTTACCGCAAGCTCCGTGGCTGCCAAGACCCGTGAACTCATCCACACCGAACGCGAAGTGCTGAAACAGAAAACCAGCGCTTTGAGCGATCTGGTCGCTGTTTTCCGTGCGTTGGACTGACCAGTGACAACGACACCGCCAGAGACCTACCAGCTTGCCGGCCTGGATCCCCGCGAACGCGGCTTCAGCCGGCCCGTCGAGCTGATGCGCGAAGACCGTCGATGCCGCGCAGCGTGGCGCTATGAGGCGGTGCATGTTGTGACGGACTTCGCGGACACTGCGGAAGCGGCGCTGCGGCTACTGGTGGCGACTCTGCAGGACCAGGGCTATCGGCAGATAAGAACACAGGCTAGTTTTCGTCAAGGCACCTATTTGGGCTCCCAGGAGTCATGGATAGAATATCCGGATCCGCCGCCGCCGGCGCAGCCGAAAGCCGGCCTCTTGACGGCCCTTCGAAGCTGGTTCCATCGGGAGCACCTCGTGGCATGAGCCTCATTCCGCTGACGCAACTTCGATCGCGCCCCGCCTCGGCGAAACGCCTTCCGGCATGGTTCAAAGTCGACGCCAGGACCGGACCGGATTACTTGGACGTCAAGCGGACGATTGACCGCCTCAACCTTCACACGATTTGTGAGGAGGCCCGCTGTCCCAACCGGTGGGAATGCTGGAATGCCCGCACTGCCACATTCTTGATTCTTGGCGATATCTGCACGAGACGGTGTCACTACTGTTCGGTTCAAACCGGCCGGCCGCAAGCCGTGGACGATGAGGAGCCCCGTCGGATCGCCGAAGCCGTCCGAGCTCTGGCGCTGCAACACGTCGTGATTACCTCGGTGAATCGGGATGAATTGCCAGACGGCGGAGCCGCCGTTTTTGCCGAAACCATCCGCCTCACCAGAGAGTACAACCCAGGCTGTACGATTGAAGTGCTGATTCCCGATTTCGAAGGCAATGCCGCAGCTCTCGAGGTGGTCTGCCGGGAGCAGCCGGACATCCTCAATCACAACATCGAAACCGTTCCCAGGCTGTTTCCCATCCTCCGCCCGCAAGGTAAATATCAACGCTCCATTGATCTCCTGGCACGGGCCAACGCGCACGGTCGTCGCACGAAGTCGGGGATAATCGTCGGGATGGGAGAGACACCGGACGAGATCGGCCACGTCCTACGGGATTTGCGGACCGCGGGGTGTGACGTGGTCACGATCGGGCAGTATTTGCAGCCGACTAAAGCGCATCTACCGGTCGTTCGGTTTTATGATCCTGCCGAATTTGCTGGCTTCAAAACCGAGGCTCTGGCCATGGGCTTCGTTCATGTGGAAGCAAGCCCGCTCACCCGCAGTTCCTATCACGCCGCGCAGCACGCCGGTCATTGAGCCCGGCTCCTTTCTTTACATCCTGCATCCGAGTGCTAGGCTTTAGTCAGCATGTCAACAGGCGTCGAGATATTGACGTGGTTGGTTCTGGCATTCGCCGATGGACCCGACTGCCTGCTTCAAGCGTCCGTGCAGTGGCGTCCCGACGGGCCGGCGTGGGTGCGAGAGGACGGGTGTGCCGTCCATTCCCAACACGAGGGGAGCCATGTCGTGCTTTGGTCCGCCTCCCGATGGGTCGCTATCAAAATTCCAACCGGCGCACGATCGCTGTCATATCGGTGGGGACGAGACGTGGCATTCATCAACGGTAATCGCGTGACGGTCCAGTACGGACACATCGGAACGGCATTGCAGACACACCCCTCTTGGCGTCATGAGGATCAAACGGACCCGCTCGATAAATGGAGATTCAGCAACACTCCGCTGGTCCGGCGTCCTGATCACAGCAACACGGCCTGACGGTCGATGACTTAGCCGTGTCGACCCTGGGCCGCTCGTGCGTTGACGCTTTGCGATACTCACACACCGCCTGAACGACCACTCCACTGTGATGGCTGTTAAAGAATCGCTTGAAGGATGATCCCCAATGTCCAGAAGACCAAAAGGCCATGCGTTGCGCTGGGACCGGATGAGATACACCGCATAGGTTTGCCATTGACCGCGCCATCCAATCAGCGTAGAAGCGCGATGTCTTACCCGATGAAAGGAGACTCGCATGCCGAGGATGAAGATCGTTGGCCATACGCTCACATTGTCATTGCTGATCATGACACAGCTTGCTGGCCTTCTTGCCGCTCCGGCAACCGCGGGAACAGAAGATCCGCCAGGCAGACACCGCACAATCACCGGCGTTGTCACACAAAAAGGCAGCGCGCTCGTCCTGACGACACCTGCTGGAGCCACCCATCAACTCAATGCGAACCTCTCTCGGCGTCATGGCCATCAGCCGTTTAAGGCGGGAGACGAGGTGATGGCGGTGCTGGATGAAAATAACTACGTCATCGACATGCACCCCATAGGTCAGGCAGGAACGCATCAGGTGATCACCGGGAAGCTGGTGCACGTCGGAAAAACAAAAAAAGAAATTAAGCTTCAAACGCCTCAGGGTGAGAAAGTCTTTCCACTGGCCGAGATAGGGCTCAAAACGAAAGATCTGGCCAATGGCAGCTTAGTCACCGTGGAAGTCAATGAAGCCGGCGTCGTGATCGATCTTCATCAGGCGGACGTTGGGGCGGCGAAACACTAACTATCGGGGCTTCCCCCGCGGAGGCGACGGCTTGGCGGGCTTCGCAGGCGCAAGGGGCTGAGCGCCATAGAGGACTTCGTTGGGGACCTTGACGAGGAAAGCATCGAGCCGATTGCTGCCCACGTTTGACGTCCAGAGAAAATACTTCCCGGTCACGTCCAAATTGCCTTTCGGCGTTTTGCCATAGTCATCCCCACCGCCGCTGGCATTGAGATCCGTCATGAGGGGCGCCACCACGAGGCGGGTGTTCGAGCCGTTTAGGCGAAAACACACGATCTCATTCTGCGTTGAAGACCGATCGGCGCAGCTGCCGCAGGCAAATTGATCGGCCGCGGCTACTCCGCGCCTGGCGTTGGTATGGGTCGGCTGGTTCGCATGATTGATGGTCCAATTCGGATTGTAGTGGACGACGGGGCCCAGGCTGATTGACGGCTCGAGGTTCCATAAGATTGTGGCGTTCGGGAGGGCATTGTAGTTGTCCGCACCGACCATGTAGCCAAATCCCATGTCCATGTGACCGAGGGTGCTGTACGGACCGCTCAAGACGGTTTCCTGACCGGTGACATTATCGAAGATGCGGTTGGCAAGATCGTTGGACACGCCAATGTCTTCAAGCGATACCGTCCACCGACCCGATTTGTCTACCTGGCACTCGTCGAACGTTCCAAGCCTCGGGTACCACCGAAACTGGTGGGTACTTTCCAGATAGACGACGCACCCCAGATAGGCTCCCGTGCTCGTGTCCTGTAAGGTGGCACTATGCACCAGGTCATCGTCGCTGGAATGAGGCTGCCAGATTTTTCGATTTTGTCCGAACTGGGTGCTGACATCGAACACAGGCTGAAAGGTCTTGGCCACAACATCGTAGCGGACCAATTTCGGACCATCCATGAGATAGAGGACGGTCGGCTTGGTGCCGCTGAAGTACCAGCCTTCACCGGTTTGTGACGCAAACGGACTCCCACTCGAAAACAGCGGTCCCACCTTCGTGATCTGCTCCGTGGACTTATCAAAACTAAAGAGCGTCGGCCCCTGACCCCCCAGCCAGTTTTTCAAGGTGACAAAGATCAGCATCTGGTGGCTGTT
>DATIGH010000266.1:0-7619 GCA_035454845.1 Nitrospira sp. | reverse complement strand
GATCCGTTCGTGCAATACGGTCCACCTCTTCCGGAGAAATCGATCGGATCCCGACCTGTACCAGCGGCAATCCGTCGTCGACCACCCGCGCCATGACGCTGGCGTGACTGTAAGGATTGTCCTGATAGGCGTGGCGAAGATCTCCGTGCGCATCGATCTGCACGACGGTCAAACCGGGAAACCGCTTGGCGTGCGCCCGAATGGCGCCCAACGCGCCGGTATGCTCACCGGTGAGGGTCACGAGGAACCGGCCGCTTCCCACGTGCGGACGCACAAAACCTTCTATCGCCTCCACCGCCTCGCGGTCCACCTTGCCCTTGAGTTCGAGAGGCGTGACGGTCGCAATCCCGCCCCATTCCCGGTAGGGCTCACAACGAAGCATCTCGTCATAGAACTCCACTTGATGAGAGGCCTCAAGGATAGCCGACGGCCCTTCGTCAGACCCCGGGATGTAGCTCGAAGTGTGCTCGTAAGGGGCGGGCAGAACGTAGACGCCGGCCTGATCGGGATGGCACCACGGTTCTTCGAGACCCAGAAAATTACGTTGAGAGCCTTCCCATCCGGCGGGAAGCGTCATAGACATGTACTCGTAGACTGCAAGAGAGCGCTCGTGCGCCGCCGCGCTTCGGCAGTGCGATCAGCGGCGGGCCCGCTTCGGCAGATTTTCAAGAGGAATAAAGACCGCCAATGCAACGACGGTCGTCCATCGCCCGGGTTTTCCAATGGCCGACTGTGTAATGTTTAACGTACGCACTATCTTACCACCCATCTTGAACACTTGCTCTCGTTCCTTCCACGCAATGTTCGGGTCGAATTCGACACCCAAAGTCGTCGCGAGCATCTGCGCGGCCAGGTCTTCCGTATACTCGCCGGTTTCCTCGTCGGTTTCTCCGTGGGCATGATGCTCGGACAGGTAGCCGTACGTACGGCGATCCGTCGGGATCGCCAGCCCGATCGAGGCAGAGATCAGCCGGTTGCGCTCATTGGTTTCCGAGCGTGCCATGACGCAGTGGGTGATTTCTCCGGGATTCAGTAATTTTTCTCCCCGTTTTCGGGGAATAATTTTGCAGTTGGGCGGGAGAATGGATGACACACTGACGAGATTACAGTAGGCGACACCGGCGCTCCGCAACGCTTGCTCAAAGGAGGCGAGTTTTTCCCGGTGGACGCCGACTCCCCTGGTCAGGAACATGTGGGTAGGTACCATCGTCTCTTCTCCCTTGCTTCGTCGGACGGCAGGAAACGTCAGGCTTGAAGCGAACTTTTGTCATACACCGGGCCGGTGTTGTATCAAGAATGTCCGCGGATCGCAATATCCCTCACGTTTTTTCCCTTAGACGCCCGAGGGCGGTCGTACATTCAACACGAGGAACCGGGGTTCGGTCATCTCGTCGATTGCTGCGCGAAGCCCTTCCCTCCCGAGTCCGGAATCCTTCACGCCCCCATACGGCATGTGATCCGCGCGAAACGTCGGTATCTCGTTGGCCAGGACGGCCCCCACTTCGAGATGACGAAACGCATGAAAAACCTTGTTCACATCCTTTGTGAAGACGCCGGCTTGCAGCCCATAATCCGACCCATTGAGCATCTCGATGGCTTCGTCGAACCGTCGATACGGGGTCACCGTGACAACAGGGCCGAACACCTCTTGGCAGGACACTTTCATGGCAGGTGTCACATTGGAAAGCACCGTCGCTTCGACCACCGACCCCATTCGTGTGCCGCCCAAAAGAACGCGTGCACCCTGGGACACCGCCTCTTCGATCCATCCCACGACGCGGTCGGCCGCCTTCTGGTCGATCAGCGGGCCCACCACCGTGGCTTCGTCACTCGGGTCTCCCCCTTTTAGACGGGCCACCTGGAGCAACAACTTCGTGGTGAAGAGATCGGCTATGGAATGGTGGACCAGAATTCGTTGCACCGAGATACAGCTCTGGCCCGCATAGACGAACCCCCCGGTGGCGCAGCGTTGGGCCGCGAAATCGAGATCGGCATCGGGCTCGACGATCACACCGGCATTTCCTCCAAGTTCAAGCACCACTTTTTTTTTGCCGCACTTTTCTTTGAGTCGCCATCCCACTGCCGCGCTGCCCGTGAAGCTCAACAGCTTGAAGCGAGGATCGATCACCAACCGCTCGGCGATATGATTCGTACATGGCAGGACGTTCAAACCGCCGGGAGGAAGTCCGGCCTCGAGTGCCACTTCTCCCAGCAACAACGCCGTCAAGGGCGCTTGCGGTGCCGGCTTGATGAGAATCGGATTCCCCGCAGCCAGGGCGGGTGCGACCTTATGCGCAACAAGGTTCAAAGGAAAGTTGAATGGTGTGATGCCCAGGATCGGACCGATGGGAAACCGGCGGAGGATGCCGAAATGAGAGTCTGTCCCGGGCGTCCAGTCGAGAGGAATAACCTCTCCTCCGATCCGCTTGGCCTCTTCCGCTGCGACGGTGAAGGTTTGAACGGCTCGTGACACTTCCCGGCGGGCATCGGTGATCGGCTTCCCCGCCTCTCCGGTTATCAGCCGGGCGAACTCCTCACGACGATCATACAATGATCCGGCAATTCGCTGGAGAAGATGATAACGGCTGTGCGCCGGCAGAGCCGCCATTGGCTTTGCCGCCTCGGCTGTCGACTGGATGGCCGCCTCGGCGTCGGCCTCGCTCCCCTGGGACACTTCGGCCAGGGCCTTCCCCGTAAAGGGATCGTGCACGGGAGCAGCGTTGTCGCCCTGGCGCCATTGGCCGCCGATGAGAAATGGACGTGATCCCTGCAAGCAGACGCTCCGGCTCTGGACGATTGGCCTATGGCGTGGACTCGATCGAAGAGGCGGAAGCCGGTTGCATGTTCGCTGCCTGTTCAGCAGCCCGCGCCCTGGCAACCAGATCCTCCGTGCCCCAATCAGCGATCGCCTCGATGGCAAACGCCTCATAGGTCGAGACACCGTGACAACCCGGACAATCGGGCATCGGTACCTTGCGATAGAAGACTTCAGAAAGACAAGACATGCACACCCAAAACGGCGGTTCACCCTCACGCTGCGCGACGGGCCAGAACGACTGTATATCAGACATACGATAATCCTTCGTCAATGAGATGATGTGAGTGTTATGAACGCGGCACCTTGGACAGCATCCGGTCGATTTCCTCCGCGAACGCCTCGAAAGGAAAGGCTCCCGGAATGGCTACGGCCGGCACCTTTTCGGTCGGCCCCGCCACGGTCTGCATGAGAATGAATCCCGGCGTCCCGTGAAATCCCCACCGATTCGCCTCATGGCGATCTTGGAAAATCGATTCCAAGTGGCGCCGTTCATCGAAGCACTTCCCGAACTCGGCCTGATCTAACCCTAACGATTTGGCAGCACTCTTGAACATCCCCGAATCCAACCGACTTCCCTCACCGAACAATCGATCATGCATGGCCCAATACCGTCCCTGCGCCCCCGCGCAACGCGCTGCGACGGCCGCTTCGACGCCGATGCCGCGATCCGCACGGGGATAATCTCTATAGACGAACCGGACTTTACCAGTATCGATGTAGGTGGCCTGCAACTTCGGTAAGGTCTCTTTGAAAAACTTCAAGCAATAGCCGCAGGTGAAGTCCGAATACTCGATCAGGGTCAGCGGGGCGTCAGGCTTGCCTTGCACGCGTCCGTCATCGGCCACCGAAACCGCTCGGACATCTGAGGATACGGCGATCACGAGCACGAGGCTCATGACTCCAGCGAGGCGTATGTAGGACGCTCGTGTCATCTTCGAGCCGCGTGCTTGGCCTTTGTACGTTCAAGCAGCCCAGCCATGAGCAGCGGCCACACCACCGTTGCATCGCTCAGCACTTCGGCAAAACGTCCTCCTTCTTGTGGCGGCACGAATTTCCCCCAGGACACGCCTTCCTCGTATGTGCAGCCGCTCAACCCTCCCCAATAATCTGGCTCCGGACATATTCGCACGCCGTACTGAAAGCGCGGAGGCTTGACGCTCAACCCCAACCGCATGTTGCTGATCTCGATATACGGTCCGACCTGTTGCGACCAGTTGCGCGGCACTCCACCGCCTATCGTAAAGATGCCTAGGCGCTTGGCTGCCGTGACGTGAGTCATGTAACTGTTGAGGTCCTGATAGGGATTGAACGACGGATAGGATTTGTTGATCGTGCGCAGAATGTCGAGGTCGCTGCCGCCTTTGGTTTGGGCTCGCGCCTGATCCACCGCCCGACCCATGGCCCAAGTGCCGACATCGAGGCCCATTTCAGAGTCGGTGAAGGCTGGAATATAGACGGGAACCTTTTTCACATACGCGCTCTTCAGAATGCCGTCTCCGTCGAAGTCCTCCGCCAACGTTTGTCCTAACTCGCGTGTGAGCATTTCCGATGACAGCGGCTGATCAGGGCTGATCCGTTTCATCGTCTGGCCCACGACATGCTCCACATAGTTCAGATTCGCTTCCATTTCTAACGTGTCGTAGACACGGTTGTAACCCTTTTTAAAGAGCTCTTCATCACTCACTGAGGGAGGCACTCGATAATGAGTCTTGCCGACGGACTCGCTCAGCCCATGAGCGATCAAGGCACCGGTCGAGACCACGCATTGCACCATCCCGTAGTCAATCATCGTGCTGATGATCTTGCCCATTTTGGCAATCGTCATGGCACCGGACAGGGTCATCACCACCGAACACTCCGGATCGTCGATCATGGCCCACAGCACCTCATAGGCCTCGCCAAGACGGCGGCCTCCGAAGGCCGTTTTGCGCATAGCGACTAAGAGATCGTCGAACGAACGGATGGCTTCCGGATCCAGCGGCTCGAGCGCTTCGAAACCGTCTTTCGCGCCATCGTGGAATTCGCGTGCGCCCATAGGTGAGTTGACCTGTCGCGAAGAGTGAAACAACCGCGAGCGCCTCCGTTATACACAACCGATGCGGGAGGCGTCAACGAATGAAAACTGGAAAGCTTTCAGGATCCTAGAACTCTCTTTCGAGAGTGTGCCTCTGCCTGCTCGGAGGGAATCAATGACGTATGGAGCGCATGCTTCGCCGGAGGAACATAACTGAGCGATTATGGGAAGAACCGGTAGAAGGGCTAAGGCCAAACCGAGGTGATGGCGTGTGGGGAGCTTAATACACCGTCTTTTGTGGCTTGTCTCCTTGTGGCCTCCACTCACGTGCCAGCCGCTGTGCTTCGGCAATCTGAGTTAAAGTCATTTGCTTCGCAAGAGCATCTCGCGCGTCGGCTGACCTTGCTTCCCCACGCGCTGCCGATAAGTTGTACCACATGTGGGCCTGAATATAGTCCTGAAGCACTCCCCGTCCCTGTGCATACATCAGCCCCAGTTTAGCCAACGCCAGAGCATCCTCGTGTCCTGCCGCCCGGCTAAACCAGAACAAGGCCATTTGACTGCTCTGTGGAGCGCCTTCACCCCTGAGATACAAGGTACCGAGGTTGACCTGGGCTCCCGTGTGCCCCTGCTCCACGGCTTTATCGAACCACTCTTTCGCTTTCTTGTGGTTTTGAGGGACGCCTTTGCCTTCGTAGTACAGCAGACCAAGTTCGTTTTGGGCCTTCGCATCCCCGCCCTGAGCTAATTTGCGCAGCTCCCTTGTCGATTCTTCGAACCGAGCAACATTGTCGTTCGAAGCGTCCCGGGCGGGTTGACTGCCCGTGCACGCAGCAAGGAGGAGGCACATCACGAACGCAACGAGGACATCTGTATGTAGGCATGAGTTCAGCTGACCGCGATTCATCGATACCTCTCCGTGTTCCCATTAGAGAGACAGTGCAACCAGCAATCTCCATGCCTCCCATAACCCAGCAGCGCTATTGTTAAGCTATTGAAGGAGCGCGGTTCTCTGAGTGACGAGGTGTAGGTTTGTATGCTGAAGAGAACAGCGTGGCAGGAGAGCCAGTCCTTTGTCAGAATCCAACCGATACCCCAATCGTGCTGAAGAAAATAGAACGGTCGGACGGGCCAAGAAATTCGGTGCCAATGCCGCCGTCGAGAACCACACGCGAACTCACTTGATGGCGAAGCCCCATACCGACGCCGGTGGGGTTCGTTTGTCCGGCAAGATCCGATTGCCGGGTAAACAGGTTGACAATGATCGTGTCGGTGAAGCTCATCGGATACCCAAGAGGGTAACTGACGGCGGCGACTATTCGGTACGCGCCCGACCGCTCATTCTGCTGAGGGGATCCCAAAAACGTATAGCCCAGGTTCAGATGCGTCCGCCACCGTCCGAAGGAACGCGTCATGACTCCCGTGACCTCCGTATCGATTCCTTTCGACCTGACGCCGGTTGGAAAACCGACCTCCACGCGAGCTGCAAAGGCTGGCAGGTTCACCGTTTCGGTGTTGACGTTGTACAAGGCCGCCACACTGAGATCACCGGACTTGTCATCTCCGGCCACCGTTGATGGTTCGGTCACGAGTCCTGTCATGATCTCGATCTGTGTATTCTCAAAGGCCCCGTAAATGATCTGCGGTTGAAACCCAAAGCGGCTCTTTCCTTCCTTTCGATCGTTGAAGGTCATTCCGCCCTCCACGCCAATCTCTCCCTTCGGAATCACATAGGCGTCTTCAATGGCGATCGGGCGATTAGGATCTAAATTGTCGTGGTCGAGCGCACGAGCACGATGAGGAAATGTCATGAGGCACAGGACAAGCATTGAGACAAAGTAGCGCTTCATCGTCTCGCCCCTAGTGTGTCGAGTGTGGCTCGGGGACGCTGCGAGGCTTTGAGGAATCGTGTGTAGTGTTGCCCTCGACGATGAACGGATTCGATGCGTCAGCGCTCGCCCAATAGTACGACTGCGTCACTCGATAAATTTCTTTGCGCTTGTCTTCCCAGGCAGGGAAGAGGTCGCTCACCAGAATGTCACTGATTGTGTCGTGCATCATGTGAAGGTTGTCGAAAATATTTGCGATTTCAGGATAGTCCCGTGCGAACTTCGGACTTAGTTCACCCGTCATTGGCATAAAGGTCCATTGCGTGGGCGGATGCTCGAGATAGCGGTGGTACGTGACGAGAATCGGCTCCACGGCCTTTTGTTTGGCCGGCAGATCTTGCGCCTCTGCTAAGGCGTCATACACCACGACCTGCAGATAGTGGTAGGCCCAAATAGTGGCATTGAAGAAAGGAAACTTTTGGCGAAAGGCTTTCGAGTAGGGCAGCTGATCCAGACGATGATGGTCTAACCGTTTGGAGGTAATCGCATAGTCACTGTCTCGATAATACGCGAGCAATTTCCGTAACGCCGCCCTCTTATCCGGAAGATCAGACACGTAAATATCGTAGGTCCCTCGATGGAGCGCATGCGCTTCATCGAAAGTATTTTGCGCCTTCCACGCCAATTTCATGTAGTTCGGGGCGATGGCTTCTTCATTCGGATTGAGCCTTGGTCTTGTTGCGATGAACCGTAGCGTCTCTTTTCTGGCCCTGTCTTCAATAGCGGGGATGTCGTGAGCGCCCGTGAGCAAGAGGTTTTCATAGAGATGGGAATGCCCGAAGTCGACGCCGTTGAACTCAATATCGAGCTCTTTGAGATTTTCTCTCAAGGCGAAGTTCCAGAGCGCGCGATAATAGAAACGTTTATCCCGCTGTTCGAACTCCGCACAGCTGAGTGA
>DATIGH010000265.1:0-5065 GCA_035454845.1 Nitrospira sp. | reverse complement strand
CGGGATCACGTCAAGGTCGACGGGAAACATCTGAGCGCCGCACAGCCGTTCGTCTATTTGATGTTGAACAAACCGAAGAACGTCGTCTCTACGCTGGACGATCCCGGAGGGCGCAGCACGGTCAAAGATTATCTGCGCGGGGTGTCCGTGCGGGTATTTCCAGTCGGCAGGTTGGATTTCGACAGTGAGGGCTTGTTGCTGTTGACCAACCATGGCGACCTCGCTCAGGCCATGCTTCATCCCCGTTATCACGTCCCCAAGACGTACCTCATCAAGGTGAAGGGTGTCCTGACTGACGAAAGCATTAGGAGTCTGGAGCAGGGCGTGAGCCTTGAAGACGGCATGACCGGTCCGGCACAGGTGAGAAAAGTGAGGAAAGTCGAGGCAAACTCCTGGCTGGAGATTACGATCCGGGAAGGACGGAAACATCAAGTGAAGCGCATGCTGGAATCCGTCGGCCATCCAGTGATCAAGTTGCTGCGAATTCGGATGGGGCCAATTGCGCTCGGCGACTTGCAGCCTGGCGAGTTCCGGTTTTTGACCGATCGGGAGGCAAATGGGCTTCGACGGCTGGTCGAAGAGCGGATGGCGTCGGTCGAGGAATCGCCCCCCACGCCTCCTGCACGGCCGAAAAGGCGCGAGGGTTGGGCACGACCGAAACACGACAGCAGCCAGCGCAGGCGAGGAGCCTGGTCCAGGACACGAAAGCGAGCCTGACGTGAACGTAAGAACACATCGATGCGGCGAGTTGAACAAGGCCCATGTCGGTCAGCGCGTGGTCTTACAAGGGTGGGTGCAGCGCCGGCGCGATCATGGTGTGGTGATGTTCATCGATCTGCGCGACCGGACAGGAATCACGCAAGTCGTCTTCAATGCGGAGCGCAATCGGGAGGTTCATAAGTCCGCCCATACGCTGCGAAGCGAATGCGTCGTTTCCGTGACGGGCCAGGTGATGGCGCGTCCCGAAGAGTCCAGAAACCCCAATCTCTCGACGGGGGATATCGAAGTGTTTGCCGACGCCGTAGAGATTCTCAATGAGGCCAAGACGCCGCCGTTCGTGATCGAGGACGATGCGGACGTCACCGAAGGCGTCCGGTTGAAGTACCGCTATCTTGATCTCCGTCGGCCCCGGATGCAGCGATTGTTGAGTCTGCGGCACAATATCGTGCAGGCCGTGCGAACCTTTCTCAACCACGAGAACTTTCTCGAGGTTGAAACACCGATCCTCACGAAGAGCACCCCGGAAGGCGCACGGGACTATCTCGTTCCGAGCCGCGTGAACCCCGGACAGTTCTTTGCGCTTCCACAGTCGCCACAGCTTTTCAAACAAGTGCTGATGGCGAGCGGCGTGGATCGCTATTACCAGATCGCTCGGTGTTTCCGCGACGAAGATCTCCGCAATGATCGCCAGCCGGAATTTACGCAGATCGATCTCGAAATGTCGTTTGTTGATCGCGAGCAGGTCATGGATTTGATGGAGCGGATGATCGTGACGGTGTTTCGCGATGCGGGGGATGTGCAGCTGCCGACTCCGTTCCCTCGAATCACCTATGCTGAAGCCATGGGGCGCTATGGATCGGACAAGCCGGACCTCCGGTTCGAGATGCCCCTCTATGACGTGACGGCGTTTGCCGCCGGCAGCGAGTTCAAGGTATTTCGAGAGGCGACCGGGAAGGGCAAGATCGTCAAGGCTCTGATTGTCAAAGGCGGCCAGAGTATCGCCCGAAGCCGCATTGATGCGCTGGGCGAGACGGCCAGAAGCTTCGGAGCCAAGGGACTCGCCTGGCTCAAAGTCACCGCGGACGGCCAAATGGATTCGGTGATCGCGAAGTATCTTGACGCCAAAGCGTTTGCCCATGCCTTGCCGGAAGCCAAGCCAGGGGATCTCGTGTTGTTCGGCGCCGATACGCCGGCCGTCGTCCACGACGTGCTTGGGCGACTCCGGCTGCTGCTCGGCGAGGAGTTGAATCTCATCGACAAGTCGGCCTGGAAGCCGGTGTGGATCACCGACTTCCCGTTGCTTGACTACTCGCAGGAAGAGAAACGCTACATCTTCATGCACAACCCCTTTGCCGCGCCCCTCGACGAGGATCTCCCGCTATTGGACTCTGAGCCTCTCCGCGCACGTGCCAAGGCCTATGACATGGTCTTGAACGGCAACGAGATCGGCGGTGGGAGCATCCGCAACCATCGAAGTGACGTGCAATTACGGATTTTGGATCTGCTGGGCATCAGCAAAGAGCAGGCGCAAGCCAAGTTCGGTTTCTTACTGGAGGCACTGGAATACGGGGCACCTCCGCATGGCGGCATCGCCTTTGGCCTCGACCGGCTGATCATGTTGCTGGGCGGCGCCGAGTCGATTCGCGATGTGATCGCGTTTCCAAAAACGCAGCGCGCCCAATGCCCGCTGACCGATGCGCCATCAACCGTTGCGGCCGACCAACTAAAAGAGCTACGTATCAAGCTCGACCTTCTGGAGTAACCGTGAAGCGTTTTTCGTGAAGCGTAAAAGGGCCGTGAAGCGTCGTTCGTGAAGCGTGAAGCGTAGGAAGGATAAGTCGGGGTCGTTTGCGAGATACGAGATACCAGATACGAGATACGATCCCCAGGCTTACGAACTACGACCGACGAGATACTCACAGTAGAAGCCATTTCGCCTATGGCCGGGAACACTTTCGGTCACATCTTTACCCTCACGTCCTTCGGCGAAAGCCACGGACCGGCGATCGGCTGCGTCGTCGATGGTTGTCCTCCAGGCCTCTCTCTCTCCGCTGACGATATTCAACACGATCTCGATCGCCGCAAGCCTGGCACGTCGCGCCATGTGACGCAGCGGCAGGAATCCGACAGAGTTGAAATCCTGTCCGGCCTGTTCGAGGGCCGGACGACAGGCACACCGATCGCATTGCTCATTCGCAATGAAGACGCGCGGAGCAAGGACTACGGAAACCTCATCGACACGTTTCGCCCCGGCCATGCTGATTACACCTACTGGCAGAAATACGGCATTCGCGATCATCGAGGCGGCGGGCGGGCGTCGGCCCGTGAGACCGCCGTGAGGGTGGCCGCCGCGGCGATCGCCAGGAAATGGCTGCGAGAGACGTATGGCGTGATCATCCATGGATATGTGAGCCAGCTGGGACCTCACGAGATTCCCTTCAAATCCTGGGAGGCCACCGGCCAAAACCCGTTCTTCGCGGCGAATCAGGACGTCGTCGCCAGGCTGGAATCATTCATGGATGAATTGCGGAAGTCCGGCGATTCGGTCGGCGCAAGAATCACCACGGTCGCCGAACATGTTCCCGTCGGCTGGGGCGCTCCGGTCTATGCCAAACTTGACGCAGACTTGGCGGCCGCCATGATGAGCATCAATGCCGTGAAGGCCGTCGAAATCGGCTCCGGGTTTGCCTCGGTGACGCAGCGAGGTTCGGAACACGGCGACGAATTGACGCCTGAGGGATTCGTCACCAACCATGCGGGCGGCATCTTAGGGGGCATTTCCAGCGGCCAGGACATTGTGGTGACGATCGGCATCAAACCGACTTCCAGCATCCGTGTGTCGCGCCGCTCAATCGACAAGCAGGGGAATCCCGTCACGGTGGAGACGAATGGCCGCCACGATCCTTGCGTCGGCATTCGGGCCACCCCGATCGCTGAAGCCATGATGGCGCTTGTGCTGATGGATCATGCCTTGCTCCATCGCGCGCAGAATGCGGACGTCCGGACGCCGACTCCGCGCATCGCCGGTTCTTCGCAGCCGTCCGCCTCAGAGGACAAGCGGACACCCAAGGTGAAGGTCAACCCGGAGCCGCACGAAGCCTGAGGCGTCACGCCGCAGTGCGGTGGCTCTCGCACCAGCATGTCCCCTCCTTCCGACGATAGCCGCATCCTGGACATCAGAAACGCGCAAATCTATCGCGGGGACACGTGCGTCTTCGACAGTCTCTCCTTTGTGCTGGAAGAAGATCAGCACACGGCGATACTTGGTCCGAATGGGGCCGGCAAGTCGACCCTTCTCAAGCTCCTCGCCGGCGAGGTCCACGCCGTGCCAAAAGAGGACACCTGCATCCGGCTCTTCGGCGAGGCCCAATGGAACGTCTGGGAAGTGCGCAAGCGCTTAGGAATCGTCTCGCACGATCTGCAGCATCAATATATGGAACAGGTGACCGGCCTGAAAGTGGTCCTGTCAGGCTATTATGCCAGCATCGGCACCTATGGTCATCAGGACTTTACCTATGCGCAGATCGCACGTGCTCGATTAGTGATGGAGGATTTGGGCATCGGGCCGCTGACCGACCGGAGATACGCCGCCATGTCGACGGGCGAGCAACGACGGTGTCTTTTGGCCCGTGCCCTCGTCCACGGACCGTCCGTTTTGGTGCTCGATGAGCCGACCAGCGGCCTCGATCTCACCGCCACATTTCACTATTTGGAACTGGTGCGCAGCTACATGCGCAAAGGCAAAACGATTTTGCTCGTCACCCACCATATCCACGAAATTCCTCCGGAGATCCGCAGAGTCGTCCTGTTGAAGAAGGGAAAAATTCTGGAGGACGGCGAGAAGAAGGCGGTGCTTTCCGAGAAGAACCTCAGTCACCTGTTCGATTGTCCCGTGACGCTCGTCTATGCCAACGGTTGGTATCAAGCCTTGCCAGGATCCTGAAACAGCCGTTTTTCACCCGCCCACCTCGGTGCGCCAAGACGCACCTGCACCGGGCATCTGGTTCTCGCATCGTTCAGACCCTCAACGTACCGAAGAGCGTACGTCTCGGCTCTTCACTCGCTGCGGCCTTGCCGACAGGCTGTTTGAGGGTCCTGGTCGTCAATTGAAGGACTGGCTCCGGCGCACCGCCGGTGCCTGTCCCTGTTTTGAGACGGGGACAGTCGCCGGAAGAAGGGCGACAGTCCCTTATCCGCCGGCCAGCGTGACGGTGAAGGTCAGATCGGCTTCGGCCCGGCGCACTTTGACGCTCACGCGCTGGCCGGGAACCGTCCGTTCGATCAGATAGTTTTTCAAGTGCGCTGCATCCAGGATCTCAGTGTTTTCGATGGCCAAAAGGATGTC
>DATIGH010000264.1:0-11228 GCA_035454845.1 Nitrospira sp. | reverse complement strand
GGAAACGATGTCTCGATGCAATCGGCGTCGTGCACCAGAGACTCGCCTTGTGCCATCAATCCGGCAACGGCCAGCGACATGGCCACCCGATGATCCCCATGACTGCTCCCGTTCGTCGCCTGGAGCTGCCCGTTTTCACCTAAGCGCCCCATACCCTGGATCGTCATGCCGTCCGGTGTCTCGCTGACCTGTGCTCGCATCGCGCGTAATTCGGCAGCCATCGTCGCAATTCGATCACTCTCCTTCACGCGCAATTCCTCCGCGCCGGTGATCACGGTCTGCCCTTCGGCAACCGCGGCCGCGACACAGAGGATGGGAAACTCATCAATGGTTTGAGGAATCAGATCAGCGCCGATCGTGACGCCATGAAGCGGAGCCGATTTCACGCGAATATCGGCCACCGGTTCACCTGCCTCGCTCCGCCGATTAAGCAGCTGAATGTCGGCACCCATGTGCTGCAAGACATCGAGCAGTCCCGTTCTGGTCGGATTCACACCGACTCCCGTGATGATGATGTCAGAGCCCGGAACGATGGTCGCGCCAACGATAAAGAACGCGGCAGCAGAGAGATCGCCCGGCACGGTCAATTGCGGCGCGGCGGCCCAACCGACGGACGGTCGGCCTTCCATGGTCAGCGTCAAACCGTCGCGAGTCAGCGGTAATCCAAAAAACTCGAACAATCGCTCAGTGTGATCCCGCGACAGCCGCGGCTCCGACAAACGGGTCGTGCCTTTGGCAAACAGTGCCGCGAGTAGGAGCGAGGACTTGACCTGGGCACTGGCAACCGGCGAAGCGTACGCAATCCCGCGAAGCGTCGTCCCGCGCACAGCCAATGGCGCCAGTTCGCCGCCCTTTCGTCCAGCGATGGTGGCCCCCATCTCGCGCAACGGCTTGACGATGCGTCCCATGGGACGACGACGGATGGATGCGTCGCCCGTAAGGACGGTAAAAAAATCCTGTCCGGCCAGCAGCCCTGTCAGTAGGCGAATCCCTGTGCCGGAGTTGCCGCAATCAATGACGCCTCCCGGCTCGGTCAGTCCCCACAAGCCTTTTCCATAGACCGTGAGCGCATCTTGAGTTTCATCGATTCGTATTCCCAGCGCTTGCAGCGCGCGCATGGTGTTGAGGCAGTCTTCTCCGCGGCAATAGTATTTGAGGCTGCCCACACCTTCGGCCAGCGCTGTGAGTATCAACGCGCGATGCGTGATGGATTTGTCGCCGGGAACGGCGATGGTCCCACGGAGAGGATGACCGGGTGTGATCGTCAACGTTGTCAACAGCAGCTCCTCGTCATACCCACGCTCTCACCAAGCCTTCCGGCTTCACGCGCTACCGCCTCACGTACGGATGGGGAATTTCTCACGCTCCTCTTTCGCCCGCTCCAACATTTTCTCGATTCCCGCCGCGTCGCCAGCCTCAATCAACCGCCTCAATTCCACCAGCGATCCCTCGTAGGTTCGAATGCAGGCGACGACGTTCTCACGGTTCCAAAGAAAAATGTCGCGCCACATTTCCGGTGAACTTGCGGCAATGCGCGTCGTGTCCCGTAATCCGCCGCCCGAGTGCCCGGCCAAATCCAGCGCGGGCACTTGCCGGCGAATGTCGACGAGCGCATTCATGAGCGCGAAGGCCGCGGCATGCGGCAAGTGACTGACCGCCCCCAAAATTTTGTCATGCAAATGGGGGTCCATCGTCAGCACCACCGCTCCGGCCGCCAACCAGAGGGACTGCACCTGTTCGAGCGCATCCGCGTTGGTGTGCTGGGTAGGCGTCAGAATGCAGCGTCTTCCGGTAAAAAGGTCTTCCGCGCCCGCCGCCGCACCGGTCTTCTCCTTGCCAGCGATAGGATGCGCACCGACGAAATGCACGCCGGCCGGCATATGGCGTTCTGACTGGGCGACCAGATCTCCTTTCACGCTCCCGACATCCGTCACGATCGCGCCTGGCCGCAAACAGGAGGCCCATTCATTCAAATGGCGCTCGTAGGTATCCACCGGCGTCGCCAAGATCACGAGATCAGCATCTTTCACCGCGTCCTTGGCATCGACGACATACCGATCGATCGCCCCGACGCTGACCGCCGTCTTGAGATTCTCGACGCGCCGTCCCACGCCGACGACGCTCGAGGCCAATCCTTTGCGGCGCAGGATCATGCCAAGCGAACCGCCGATCAGCCCCACTCCGATAATGACCACCTGGGTAAAGTGCAATGGCATTACACTTCCCGTCCAACCGCGTGGGCTATCTTGCGCATATCATGCATCAGTTCTTTGAACTTGGTCGGTTTGATCGACTCTTCACCATCGCATAGCGCACACTCTGGGTTTGAATGGACTTCGATGAGGATCCCATCGGCGCCCGCCGCCACCGCGGCTTTGGACATCGGCGCCACCAAGTTCCATCTTCCGGTGGCGTGGCTGGGATCGACGATCACGGGAAGGTGCGAGAGCTCTTTCAACGTCGGAATGGCGGCAAGATCAAGCGTGTTGCGATATTGCGTCTCGAAGGTCCGAATGCCACGTTCGCAGAGCATCACGTTCCGGTTTCCGCGCGACATGATGTATTCGGCAGACAGGAGAAATTCCTTGATGGTGGCAGAGAGCCCCCGCTTGAGCAGCACCGGCTTGTCATAGGCACCCACTTCCTTCAGCAGCTCGAAATTCTGCATGTTGCGGGCGCCGATCTGAATGATGTCGGCCTTCTCAAGGAACAACTCGATATCGCGAGTGTCGAGGATTTCACTCACGACCGGCAGCCCCGTCTGCTTCCTCGCCTCGGCCAGATAGTCCAATCCTTCACGGCCTAACCCTTGAAACGAATAAGGCGACGTGCGCGGCTTATAGGCACCGCCGCGCAGGATGCTGGCCCCGGCGGCCTTCACCTCGTGCGCGATCCCGACTGTGAGCTCGAGCCGCTCCACCGCGCAGGGGCCGGCCATGATTGCCAGCCGGTTGGCGCCGATCTTGACACCACCCACGTCGATGATGGTGCCTTCCTTCTTGAATTCCCGGCTCACCAACTTCCAGGGAGCCAAAATCGGCAGAACGCTCTCGACACCGGGTAGTGCCGTCAGCGGCTGATTTTGAAGAATGCGGTCGTCTCCAATGACTCCGATGATTGTTCGTTCTTGTCCTGTCGAGAGCTGTGATTTCAATCCCAGTTCCCGAAGCCGATCGACGATGTGATCGACTTCCCGCTCGGATGCATCCGGCCTCAACACGATGATCATGTTGTCCTCGCCTTGGTTCCGCCCGCCTGTAACACCTGCCCGAGTGCTGTCAGGAATAGCGTATTTTCATCTTCCTGTCCGATTGTCACACGGATCATGCGCCCTTCGATATGACGGACGATGACGCCCAGCCGCAAGAGCGCATCGAAGACGAGACGGCCGTCACAGCCCACGTCAAAGTACACAAAATTCGTCTCGCTCGGGATCGGCGCAAACCCGAGTGTTCGCAACCCGTTGACCACCTGGTCCATCCCGGCTTGATTGAGCGCACGGCTCTTGGCCACATGTTCATCGTCGTTCAAGGCTGCCAGCGCGGCGCGCTGGGCGAGGCTGTTGGCATTGAACGGTGGCCTGACCCGGTTCAGAAAGTTGGCGATGTCCGGGGTGGTCACTCCGTATCCGATGCGCAATCCGGCCAAGCCGTAAATCTTTGAAAACGTCCTCAACACAATGGCATTCCGCCCCTGTTTCACGTAGGCCATCGAATCCGGAAACTGAGCACTGCGAACATATTCGAAGTAAGCTTCGTCAAACACGACTACGACGTGGTCCGGGACGCGCGAGAGCAGCTGCGCCACCTCCTCAGCCGAGACCATGGTGCCCGTCGGGTTGTTGGGATTGCAGAGGAAGAGCAGGCGCGTGCGTTCCGTCACGGCATCAGCCATGGCCGCGAGATCATGACGCCACTCCACCAACGGGACGATGACGGCCTTGCCATGTGCCGCCGTCACCTCCATCCTGTAGATGACGAACGTCTGATCGGCCATGACCGCTTCGTCCCCCGGCGAGAGAAATGTGCGGGCCAAGAGGCCAAGGATCTCGTCTGAGCCATTCCCGAGAATAATCTGATCCGCGGTCACCTTCCAACGGTCGGCCAAGGCTTCGCGCAAACGGAAGGCGCCGCCGTCCGGATACCGGTGCAGCGTGGCCACGCCCTCATTGATGACCGCCATGGCCTTTGGTGAGGGGCCCAGCGGATTTTCATTCGATGCGAGTTTGATCACGCGTGTGAGACCCAATTCACGCTGAAGTTCCTCGATCGGTTTCCCCGGCACATAGGGACTCAAGGCGGCGATATCGGGATGGACGTGAAGCATCATGGAATCAAGTGTGGGCCGGGTAGGAGCCAAGTACTTTCATGAAGAGACAGCGCCCCGTGATCTCCTCAAGGGCCTTCTTGACCCGTTCTTCTTCGATATGGCCTTCGATATCCACAAAAAAGATGTACTCCCATGCCTTGCGTCTCGAGGGGCGAGACTCGATCTTCGTCATGCTCAAGCCGTGGGAGGCGAAGGGACGCAACAAATCGTAGAGCGCGCCGACTTTGTCTTTGATCGACAGCATCAAGGAGGTCTTGTCCTTGCCCGTGCGCTGAGGAGGCTTTTGCGACAGGACCAGGAACCGCGTGAAGTTGTTGAGATTATCCTCGATTCGCGACTTGATGACCTTCAAGCCATAGAGCTGGGCAGCCAGCTCAGAGGCGATCGCCGCGATGGATGGATCGTCGAGGCACATTTCCGCTGCCCGGGCCGTGCTCGCAACTTCCGAAACCGGCACGTGCGGCATATGGTTTTCCAACCAATTGCGGCATTGGGCAATGGCATGCGGGTGGGAGCAAATCTTTTTCACCTCTTCCACGGCGCCGGACTTCGACATCAGATGGTGGGACACTTCCTGAAGCACTTCTCCATAGATCAAAAGGTTTGAGTCGATAAACATGTCGAGGGTATGGTTCACGACGCCTTCGGTGGTGTTCTCGATCGGAACGACACCGAAGTTGGCCCGGCCGCGCTCGACTTCGCTGAAGACGTCCTTGATGCTGTTGACAGGGACATACTGCGCCGAGGCTCCGAACTTCTGGGTGCAGGCCATGTGGGTAAAGGTCGCCCGTGGCCCTAGATAAGCCACTTTCTGTGGTCCCTCGAGGGAAAGAGAGGCCGACATGATCTCTCGATAGACGGGCCGGATGGCGTCGGACGGAAACGGACCGGAGTTCTGCGCGACCAACCGCTCGATGATGGCCGCCTCCCTGGCCGGCGTGTGGAGATTCGCACCGGCATCGTGCTGCTTTTTGAGCTTGCCGATCTCGACGACGCTTTTCGACCGCTCGTTGAGGAGACGCAAGATCTCGTCGTCAATGCGATCGATCTCTTTCCGGTAATCGGAAAGGTCACCAGGCATGAATGGGGCCCCCTGCGCTCCTACCCCATGAGTTGGACGAGCGTCCAGAGGCAGGACGGGCGCGAGCAAGCAACGAATGATACAGGAACCACTTCGCTGAAAGCAAGGAGACTCCAAGACTTTCACGAACTTGCGTGCTCTCCTCGACGAGAGAAAACCTTCCAAGTGGGCAGTCGGCCAGGCGTCTCGAGGAGGGTCAATACAGCAGTGTGGACGGCCTCTTGAAATGATCCAGAGCAGCCTTTGTGACTTGTCGGCCACGACCTGTCCGGTCGAGGAAGCCGGCCTGGATAAGGTAGGGTTCATACACGTCTTCGAGTGTGTTCTTATCCTCCTGGACCGCGGCAGCCAGGGACTCGACCCCGACCGGGCCGCCGCCGAACTTGTCGATGATCGTAAGGAGGATGTTCCGATCCATCTCGTCGAAGCCCGCCGCGTCTACGCCTAGCCAGGTGAGCGCCTCTTGGGCCACCGTGCGGGTGATCCGCCCTTCAGCCTTCACTTGGGCATAGTCACGAACTCGCTTGATCAGCCTGTTGACGATGCGTGGCGTGCCACGGGCTCGACGGGCGATTTCCTCGGCTCCAGCCTGTTCGATGGCAATGCTGAGCAGGCCGGCAGAGCGCATGACGATGACTTCCAGCTCTGCCGGAGAATAGAACTCCAAACGATGCACGAGGCCGAACCGGTCTCGCAGCGGCGATGTCAAAGCTCCGGCCTTCGTGGTTGCGCCAACCAGCGTGAACCGGGGCAGATCGAGCTTGACCGTCCGGGCGGCTGGTCCCTGACCGACGACCAAGTCCAACTGGAAATCCTCCATCGCCGGGTACAACGCTTCTTCGACCGAAGCGGGCAACCGGTGGATCTCGTCGATGAAGAGGACGTCATGTTCCTGTAAGTTCGTCAAAATCGCCGCAAGGTCGCCTGCGTGCGTGAGGACCAGTCCTGACGTCGAGCAGAACGTCCCTCCCATTTCACGCGCGATGATGTGGGCGATGGTGGTCTTTCCAAGCCCGGGTGGACCGTAGAAGATCGTATGGTCGAGAGCTTCACCCCGCTGCTTCGCTGCTTCGATGCAGATCCGCAGGGAATCCTTCATCCGTGTCTGCCCAATGTACTCGTCGAGCGTCTGGGGCCGAAGCGCCTGCTCCATGCTGCGTTCATCGTCCGTCAAGTGCGCATTGACCACTCGTTGAGACATAATGATTCCCTCTCCGCTCATCTCATGGCTTTTCTGCAGGCGGGATGTATTTAGGTGGCGGCGGCAACGCTCCCTGTCCGGGTGATGGCATGGTGCCGCAATCCGGCGGGCACACTTTACGACCTTGGGAAGGGTCCGGCAAATTGAGTTCCATGCGTTCTAATTGGCATTGCGACAGCCGCCCCCCATCCTGGCTTCCACAACGAGCCGGTACGGATGAGCTTCCGATCTCGCGATAACCGTCCGGACAGGAACCGCAGACCGGCAACATGTTCGCGCCGATAGGGACACATTGCACGAGTGTCGGATCGCCGTCCTTACAGATCTCAGGTGCCTCCGTCACGCCGGTCTTCGCATAGCCGTCCGGACATGTGCCACACGTCTTGCGAATGCTCTTCGGTTCCGCGTGGGTTTCGTCGGCTGACCAGACGAACGCAGACGCTCCATGGAGCGCGCCGACGAGAACGAGTCCCATACAACACGCCTTCCAGAGCACGGCCGGTACATGAGCCTTCATGGTCAACCCCTTGCCAATTTCTTTAAGCTCTCACGGATCAGTTCCTGGAGCGTCAAGGAGCCGGAGCTGGACTGTTGCGCAGCCTTGAGTGCCTCCTTGGCATCTGAAGCACGATAGCCCAGGTTCGTCAAGGCTGAAAGAGCGTCATCGAAGGTGTCGTCCCGTCCCTTCAGGACATGGGCGTCGGTAGGCGTGAGGGCGGGATGCAGTTTGGTCAATTTATCCTTGAGCTCCAGGACGAGGCGCCCGGCCGACTTCTTTCCGATTCCAGGAACGGTTTCCAGTTTGTCGACATCATCCGACTGAATGGCCGAGACCAGATCGGATACCGGCAGGGCGGACAAGATGCCCAAAGCCGACTTGGGTCCGATTCCTGACACGCTCATCAAGAGGGCGAACGCGTCTTTTTCTTGCGACGTGCTGAAACCGAACAATTGGATGGCATCTTCACGAACATGAGTATGGATGCTCAGGGTTAGGCTGTCGTCGACGTTCGGCAGGTTGTAATAGGTGCTGAGAGGAATAAAGACTTCGTATCCGACCCCATGGACATCGAGAGCCAGATGGGTGGGCGCCTTGAAGGCCAATCGGCCTGTCAAAAGGGCGATCATCACCCGTCACTCATCACCGTGTTCATCATCCTGCGGCAGTGGCCGCAACCTTTTCCATGACGTCGTCCGGAATGTCGAAATTGGCATGGACCTTTTGCACGTCGTCGTGTTCGTCCAAGATTTCCATGAGCTTCAACATCTGTTCGGCACCCTTTTCTTCGAGCTTGATGGTGTTCTGGGGGATGTAGGTGACCTCTGCCAGGGCCGTGTCAATCTTCGCCTCAGCGAGCGCTTTCTTGACGGCATCAAAATCTTGTGGGTTCGTAATCACCTCAAAGGTCTTTTCTCCCACTTTGACGTCTTCGGCACCGGCATCGAGTGCTACCGACAGCAGGGTATCCTCATCACTTTTCGATTTATCAACGGCGAGAAGCCCCTTTTTATGGAACTGCCATGACACGGCGCCGGCCTCGGCCATATTGCCGTGGTTTTTCGTCAGCACGCTGCGGATCTCCGCCACCGTACGATTCCGGTTGTCACTGGTAATTTCGATCAACAGAGCTGTTCCGCCTGGGCCATAGCCCTCGAGCGTGAATTCTTCATATGTGACACCTGGTAGTTCCCCGGTCCCCCGTTGAATCGCTTTTTTCAAGGTGTCGCCGGGCATATTGGCTTCCTTCGCCTTGGCAATCGCCAATCTCAGCCTGGGATTGCCGTCGGGGTCGCCGCCCGTACGAGCGGCGATGGTAACTTCGCGGATGATGCGGGTAAAAATCTTTCCCCGTTTCGCGTCCTGAGCCCCTTTATGGCGCTTGATGGTCGCCCAGTGACTATGACCGCCCATGGTCCACTCCAATTCAGCCGTGCGGCGACGGCCGGTGTTCCGGCAATGTGAGGTAGTGAAGTTGTAGAGGTAACACAGCGTTTGGAAGGGTGTCAATTACGGCACAGCAGAGGCCGACAAGGGCTCATTCAGAATAGATCAGCAGTTGGGCGCCAATCAGGAAAATGAGGGAAACCCATAGCCACTCCCAGTTTGTGGAGCCGGACCGTTCTTCGGGCAAGACCCATGTGGACACTAATTTAGTGGAACCCGCCGTGACGGCCATCATACCCATGATGGCGTGATGCATGGCAATTTTCTGTGCTGAAGGGTGGAACCCGTGTGAGTGGCCGAAGAGCATGAGGCCTCCCACAATGGCCATGAGCGGGAGCGGTGATGCCCACGCTTTGTGTCCAATTTGTCCCAATCGACGAAACAGCTCGATGCTTCCAACCCCCAAGGCCAGAACTCCGTAAATCTTATGCTGCAGAATCTCCTGGTCTTCACCCGAAAAGGTTTCAGAAAAACTGAGCGAGCCGATGGGCCAGGCTTCATGATCGGACCAGATCATGACGAACAGGCCTGCCAACAACATGGCCGACGGCAGGAGGAGCCTGGCCCATCTCAGCGATGAGAGGCGCAGCACATGGCTCAACTCGGCCAAGCCCATCACGACAACCATGAACCCGGCGATGTGATGGTTGCGTTCGGAATACGCAATGCCTTTCTCCGAACCCTCCCAGACATCCGCAGACCCAGGGTGGGCGTGCAGCTCATGGCCGACGGTGTGCGGTGAGTCATGGGAAAGCGGGGCCGAAAGTTGCGCGAGGGCGGGAGCCGCAGTCAGCAGTGCAAGAAGCGCCATACGGCAGAACAGAGTTGTCAGGAAGAGACGGTGGCACAGGGGCATTCTACGTCGTGGCAATAGAAAGGCCCATCCGGTCGGACCGGATGGGCCCTTGGTCTCTGAGGGGGACAGCGATCTCACGCTACATGAACTTCATGAATTTGTCCTTGGCGTCGTCCATCACTTGAGCCGTGATCGTGGCAACACCGCGTTCCTTCGCGAGCCGCTCGATCTCCTTCCGGGCCATCGGACGGATAAAGTCGGGGATGTTGTCGAGACGCTGTTGCGCTTCGGGTGTCCAAGACATGCCGTTGGGGGAGTCGTTTTTCGAATCGTCCATCACCTGTAACGTGATCGTTTCGTACCCCTGCTTGCGCGCGAAGGCCTCGACACTGCTCTGCACCATCGGCTTGACGAATGCAGGCAACCGGTCGAGCTTCTCTTTCGCATCGGGACTCCAGGTAAACTCGGACTTTCCAGGACCACCGTTCGCAGGCTTGCCACTCGAGGTCAATCCCATTTCCGCAACCATGGCAGAAAAGGGGCATCCGCCGCCCGTTTTTTCACCGGTCTTCCCCGGAGCCGCAGACCCGGCCACCGGCTGCCCACCTTGAATTTTTTCATTCAGGTACGCGGCCATTTGTCCGGACCCCGCCTGCGCTTCCTCTTTGAGCGTCCCGCGGGTCATTTCGAACGGTTGCGCCTGAGTACTCCGTCCTCCTAACTGCACACCAAGGGAACTGACCATCTGCGTCTCACCGGGGTTGGTGACCATCGAGAACTTGGCGCCGCAGGACGGGCAGCCAAAGAAGACCCCGAGCGATCCTTCCCCGGGTTTTTCGACCTTCTCGAAGTTCATATAGGTTTCACAATTGAGACACACAAATTTCATGACAGCTCCTCTCCGCTCACAATTGTTCTGCGAGAACTTTCTTATAATCCAGCAGGGTGCTGATTCGGGCTGCGATGTCCTGATAGCGCTGAATGGTTGGGTAACTCTCATCCAGCAACGGTTCGCCTTTATCGAACGTCCGGGCTAGTATGCGGTCGAAAGGAATCCGGCCCAACAAGGGAAGATCGAGCGCTTCACACATCGCCTCGGTATTCCCTTCGAACAACTCATTGAGTTCGCCGCACGACGGACAGCGATATTCGCTCATATTCTCGACGATGCCCAGCACCTTGATGCCCATGTCGCGGGCATAGGTTACAGATTTTTGCACGACATCCGAGGCCACTTCGGAAGGCGTCGTGACGACAATCGCGCCGGCCAGATCGGGGATAAAGCCGGCCATCACCGGTGGTTTGTCCGCGGCTGCGCCAGGCGGGAGATCGGCCAGCAAATAGTCCAACTCGCCCCACACCACGTCCGCCAAAAATTCTCGGATCACGTTCATTTCCATTAAACCGAGCCATACCGGACTGACGTCCATTGGCCCCTTCCAACGGACCGGCGAAGCAGCGCCAAGGAAGAAATCCATTGAAGCCACCTTGACACCAAGGGGGCCGACCGGAGGAACCGCACCTTCAGGCGTCATGGTCAAGGACCGGCCGTGCAAGCCGAGCATGCGAGGAACGCAGGGACCATTGAGATCGACATCCAGGAGTCCTACGCGGGCATGCTGGCGCGCCAGGGCGAGAGCCAGATTGACGGTCGTCATACTCTTCCCGACACCGCCTTTGCCGCTCATCACAACCAACTTATGCTTGATGCCGGCCATCCGGGCCTGCACCTGTTTCATCTGGTCGGTGATTTGCGCAACGACCTTGGCGTCGTCGGTGTACTGCAGTTTGCCCAGGATGGACTTCAGGTCTTTGTCAGCGGACATATGGACCTTCCGGAGAGGACGAACAATAAGAGCGGTACGGTAACACAGCG
>DATIGH010000263.1:0-22104 GCA_035454845.1 Nitrospira sp. | reverse complement strand
TGACGCAAACGGACTCCCACTCGAAAACAGCGGTCCCACCTTCGTGATCTGCTCCGTGGACTTATCAAAACTAAAGAGCGTCGGCCCCTGACCCCCCAGCCAGTTTTTCAAGGTGACAAAGATCAGCATCTGGTGGCTGTTTACGTGGTTATTGATGTTCCGCCAATACGAATACCCCACATACTGCACGCAATCACGATTCCCACAGTCGTTGGGAATCGTGAGACGAAAGGCCTCCGTATTATACGGCGCGGGGTACGTGAACTTGGTGCGTTCCGCAGGAATAATGGACTGCACTTGTGAATTGGTCCAGCGCGAGCGCGGCGCGGCGTCATCTCGCTCGAGGAAACCACCCGGGAACTGGGTCGTTTGAGACATGGCCGGACTCATCGTGGTCACACCCAGGAGCGTGACGGACCCCAACAGCAGCAACGTGCGAGCGAGGGGACAGTAGCGGCGAGACATAGCGCCCTCCAAGTGCCTGGTGAGTTCTGTGACTATCGGGTCGACGCCTACGGGGGCCCACCATAGCACTAGACACTGAGGCAGTTGTTCTCAAGACGTAAGGCGTAGGTAAATTAACGCAAGTGAGCACGTAAAAAGAGCCCTGGCCGCGATGAGGATGACAGCGCGATTCCATGAAAGAGGTGCGTGGGGCTCGGGGGATTGGGGACGATTGATTTTGTCTTACCAGTGGGATACAGCTAGCAGCGGGCATCAGGATGAGAGCGTAAGTTGACATAATATCCCTTATCAGACATTACGCCGTTACTATATGTCCTTCGAATTCTTCGGCCGTCTCCAAAAAGAACTCTCCTTCACTGGGAGCGCGGTCTATGAATCCGTCGTGGCGGTCGCTGAGCGTGTCAATCGCAAGGTCCATGTGCTGCGCCTGCATGGTCAGGCCGCCAGCCTTTTAACGCAGATCGACACGGTGGAGGGAGATCTGGGCAAGCACCTTGCGGACGCATTCTCTGGGCATGCCGCCGGACATCTGCGGCCGTCCCCCGCCGATGTCGAACGGCCCTTGAACCAGGCCGCTGACCGCGTGCACGTGCTCAAGCAAACACTCGTCCAAGTCGATGCTCAGATCCGCGCCTTGAAACTCGAAGCGATCCAGGGCGATTTGCTCACCTTGCAGCGGGACCTCAGTCTGCGCGCCGCCGGCATCGAACGCCTGCCCGTCTCCCATGGCTCCCACGCCGCAGGCAAACAGGTCTCGGAGCTGGCCTGGCCGGCGACGGTTCGTTTGGTCACGGTCTTTCGCGGCCCTTTTCTCATTCCGCCAACAGAGGGTTTCGTACTCAGAGCCGATGATATCGTCATTGCGATCGGCCTTCGAGCCGATCTTGACCACATCGCCGGCTGGTTCACCGCCGCACAGCGCGGCAAAATCTGAGACTCGCGGCTCGCAGCATCCCGCCTTATAGGTTTTCACCGCGACGTACGGTACACTAAGACCGATGCGATACCGGCTCTGTATTGTTGTCTCCCTCGTGATCGGACTGGCTGCAGCCGCGGCGACCTTCGCCCCCGCGGCCAGAAGCGCTGAGCCCGCCGGGCTTTCGCCCACCGCGTCCGACGGGTTGCGGCTCCTCGAGGAGATGCAGAAGGTGATCACTGAATTGGCCGAGGCGGCCAAGCCGTCAGTCGTCAGCCTCTTTCCGGTGAACCTCAGTGGGAAGGGACGCGAGTTACCGCCGGAGCGGGTGCCTTACGCTCCGGGCTCTGGGGCGGGTGTGATCGTCACACCCGACGGACACATCATCACCAATAACCATGTCGTGGGGGACGCGACTGAAATTGAGGTCCGGCTGTCCGACCGGTCGAAGTATATTGCCCAAGTCATCGGCAAGGATCCGGATACCGATCTCGCCGTCTTGAAAGTCACCACCGATCATCCCCTGCCGAACGCCAAGTTTGGTGATTCGAGCGGCGTGCGTGTGGGGCAATGGGTGCTTGCCGTCGGCAATCCGTTCGGCTTGGAGCGCACGGTCACCCTCGGCGTGGTCAGCGGCATTGGACGCGAAAACGTCAATCTTAGCCGCTACGAAAATTTCATCCAGACGGATGCATCGATCAACCCCGGAAACTCGGGCGGCCCGCTTTTCAATCTCCGCGGTGAAGTCATCGGCATCAATACGGCGATCATTAACTTTGCCCAGGGCATCGGCTTTGCCATTCCCGCCAACATGGCAAAGCAGGTGCTGCAACAATTGGTCGAGCAAGGCCGCGTCGTGCGAGGATGGCTCGGCGTAGGGATTCAGCCGTTGACGCCCGAGTTGGCCAGAAAGTTCGGCGTAAACGAACAGGAAGGCGTGCTGGTCAACGAAGTATTCGAGAAGGACCCTGCCGCCGCAGCCGGCATCAAGCCGGGAGACGTCATTACGCGCATCGAGGGAGCGGTGATCGACAGTCCCAACCGGCTCTCGCGCATTGTCGCTGGCCTCCTGCCGGGCGCAAAAGCGAAAGTCGAACTCGTGCGCAATCAACAACGCATGGTGCTGGAAGTCGCCCTCACGGAACGCCGCGATCAGGCGACCGTCGCCTCGCTGCCGCAATCCCGTACGGAATCCAAGCTTGGTCTGGACGTTCAGGATCTCACGGCTGCGCTGGCGGAGAAATTCAAGCTGCGCGAAAGCCGCGGTGTACTCGTGACGAAAGTGGAACCAGGCAGTTTGGCCCAATCCGAAGGGCTTCGCGAAGGCGATCTGATCAAGGAAGTCAATCGCATCGACGTCGGATCGGTGGGGGACTTCACTACTGCAGTGGCCAAAGTCCGACGCGGCGACACTGTGCTGTTGCGGGTTCTGCGTGAAACACGTGCCTTCTACGTCGTCTTGAAACCCCCCGACCCCTGAGCTCTCACCGGATTGATGCTTCACGAATGGCGCGTGCCCTGCGGCTGGGCGAGCCACGCGCCGTTCGCGTCGGCCGTCTAGTGGGCGGCGACGGCCTGCCGATTAGCCTTGGCCTCCTCGACGATTTTGGCCGCAACCTCGCGGGGCACTTCATCATAGCGCGCCAATTCCATGACGTAACTACCTCCTCCCCCTGTCAGGGAATTGAGCGTCGTCGTATAGGTCATAATCTCGCTCAACGGCACCAGGGCCTTCACGATTTCTGCATGTCCGCGCGCTTCGACATGGACGATGCGTCCTCGGCGAGCGTTCAAATCGCCGATGACGGCACCGATGTGCGCCGCCGGCGCTTCCACTTCTACCATCATCATGGGCTCCAGCAAGATAGGATGTGCAGTTTCCATCGCCTTTTTAAACGCCATCGACGCCGCAATTTTGAACGACATCTCCGACGAATCGACGACGTGATAGGACCCGTCGTAGACGGCGACCCGCACGTCCACCACAGGAAATCCAGCCAGGGTGCCGTGCTGCATGGCCTCAATGACGCCCTTCTCAACCGCTGGGATAAAATTGCGTGGAATCACGCCGCCCACTACCCGGTTCGTGAAGGCAAACCCCTCCCCGCGTGCCGACGGCATCAGTTCCAGCCAGCAATCACCGTACTGCCCATGACCGCCGGTTTGCTTTTTGTACTTGCCTTGCGCTTGGGCCGTGCTGCGGATGGTTTCCCGGTACGGAATCTTCGGCGTATGGATGAGCACCTCTGCGCCGTACTTGCGCTGCAGTTTTTCAAGCGCTAGATCCAGATGCAGCTGCCCCGTCCCGCTGAGCACCATTTCCTTCGTGTCGGCGTTCCGCGTAAAGCCCAGGGTGGGATCTTCCTCGATGAGCTTGTGCAAGCCCAGACTGACTTTATCGATGTCTGCGCTCGACTTGGGTTCGATCGCGAAAGACAGCACCGGTTTGGGCAGGGCCGGCCAGGGATACACGATGGGATGGTGTTCATCACACAACGTGTCTCCGGTCTGAGAATCTTTGAGTTTGCCGATGGCAATGATGTCCCCCGCGGCCGCCGTCCCGACGGCCGTATGTTTCTTACCGACCAACTGATAGAGATGCCCGCTTTTCTCTTTGATTTTTCGGGTCGCATTGTAGAGCAGTGAATCGGCCTGCAGCGATCCAGACCACACCCGCAGATAGGACAGGCGCCCGACGAAGGGATCGATGATCGTTTTAAAGATGACGCCGGAAAACGGCGCATCAGGCGCTGCGACGCGTGTGACCTCAGTGCCATTTGTATCATGGCCCGTCAGCGGCCGGGTCTGCGGCCGGTCCGCAGGAGACGGCAGCAGGTCGACGATCGCGTTGAGCAACGGCACGATGCCGATGTTTTTGAGCGCCGATCCCGCATACAACGGCACCACAGTCCCCGTCTGAATGCCTGCACGGAGACCCCGCAGCAGGTCCCCTTCCGACAACTCGCTACCGGAAAGGTACTGCTCCAGCAATTGGTCGTCGCATTCGGCGGCCGCCTCCTGGATTCGCTTGCGGGCCTCAGCCACCGTGGCTTCTACGCCTGATGGCAGCGGTTGCTGTTGCCATTTGACGTTGTCGGCTCGGGAATGAATCGCGGCCTGGCTAAGAAAATCCGCAACGCCGATGCATTGGGCACCGTCTTTAAGTGTGCAGGACATCGGCAACGGCGTGATGTCCAAATCCCGATGGCACCCGGCAAGCAATTCCTCGATCGAGCCGGACTCTTTTTCCAGTTCATTGACAAAGATGAGGCACGGCAAGCGCAGGGTCTTGACTTGGGACCAGAGCCGGACCAGTTCGCTTCGAATGCCGCTCGCGGGACTGAGGACCACGATCACGGCATCGACGGCCTGCAACGCGGTAATTGCTTCCCCGAGCAGACTGAGCGCTCCGGGTGTATCGAGCACATTGATGGTGGTCTGATTCCACGAACAACGCAACAGACTCGTGCTGACGGAACTGCGATGCTGAATTTCTTCCGGCTCGAAATCCGATACGGTCGTGCCCTGCATCACCGACCCCATGGTAGGAATGACGCCGGTGGTCAAGAGGATCGCTTCGGCCAATGACGTTTTGCCCGCCCCTCGATTGGCGACGACAGCCACATTTCTGAGAGACCTCGCACCAGGCTCGTTCATAGGACCCTCCTTGGTGTTGCGAAAGGCATCCGCACTCTCGCACATGATGGCAGATTACATAGTCGCTCCGCTCCCTTGCGCTAGGCGTGGTGATTCAACCAGCCCTGGTCGGCAAAACTGACGTAGTGACCGTCGCCGACGATCAAATGATCCAGGACCCGAATCCCGAGCACATCCCCTGCCGACACTAATCGTGCAGTCAGGGCATGATCTTCTTGGCTCGGCGTAGGATCGCCGCTGGGATGATTGTGCAAAAAAATTACGGCCGCGGCGGATTCCTTGACAGCCATCGAGAACACTTCGCGGGGATGCACAATGCTGAGGGTCAGGCTGCCTTCTGACACGGTCGTCTCACGCAGGATCGCATGCTTGGCGTCCAACAGCACCACCTTGAAAATTTCATGACGGAGGTTTCGCAAGGCAGGGTGATAATGCTCGAAGAGGTCGCGACTCGATAAGATGCGTGTGCCCTTGGACAGCGGCGAGGCCAGCAACCGCTTTCCCAGTTCCAGGGCAGCTTTGACCTGTGCGGCCTTAGCCTCTCCGACGCCCTCCACCGCGCATAGTTCCTCGATCCCGCAATGGGCCAAGCCGGCGATGCCGCCCAGACGGTCAAGGACTTCCATGCTCACTTGCACCGCCGATGACCGCTGCCGACCGACGCGCAGGAGAATGGCAAGGAGCTGCGCATCGGTGAGGGCGTCAGCGCCCTGCGCCAATAGCCGCTCGCGCGGCCGTTCACTCGCCGGCCAGTGGGCAATACCGTGCCGAACCGCCTTTCTGCCCACGTCGCTTCTCCTTGAACAAAAATATGACATCTTGAACGTTTTTGTACTGAGACAACGCCCTCTTAAGCCCCGCTGGGAACAAATACGTACCGTCTAACATGTTGAAATTACGTATCGACAAAAATTGGTTCGGCTCTTGCTTTGCTTCGCCCCCAGCTGTGCATCGTAACCAGGGAGGACTCGATGGAATGTCCGAAGTGCAAAGGGCTCATGATGCTCGAGCGGTTCTCCGACTTCTTTCTGATTTTCTATGCATGGAAATGCATCAACTGCGGTGCCATCATCGATCGCACGATCTCCAACAACAGGCGCAAAAGTTTGGCCGCCCGCGACACACAGCCGACGCAGCCAGCACAAGCGTCAGCCGCGACGCGCTAACCCACCGCTCGCGTGGCCACGCGCGAGCGCTGGGCCAGTGCCCTTGACACGGCCTCAAGGCTTCCTGCCTGACGCTCTTCTCAGTTGGTCGCGTCCTCACGCTGCCGAATTATAGTCAGCCACACGCCCAGCGTCAAAATGCCAGGAAATTGCGCTAACCGGGAATGACGGTATAGTTACCTGCCGCGCCTCACCATCCGCACAACCGCTCTCATCATCTTGACCCCTTCAAAAACGCTGTGTTAGAGTTTGACGCTTCTGAACACCTCTCACCTATCGGCATGCTGAACACAAAGGGACGGCGGGGTCGTAGGCGGGCTCATCCGCAACCAACGAACAGAAGATGCGCATTATCGCCGGTTCCCACCGAGGTCGGCGCTTAAGTGGGCCACGCGGAGGAGTAGTACGCCCCACTTCCGATAAGGTCCGCGAGGCACTGTTTTCGATCCTTGGCGCCCGCGTTCCCGGAGGCCGGTTTCTGGATTTGTACGCAGGCACGGGAGCAGTAGGCATCGAAGCATTGAGTCGCGGCGCCAGATCCGTGACGTTTGTGGAATCGGATCCCAAAGCGGTGCAGATCATGCGGAAGAATTTGACGGCCTGCGGGCTGCTCGATCACGCGGAGGTGCGAATCGCTCTCACCCAGACGTTTCTGCGGGAGCGCCAGTGGTGGCATGGCCCTTACAACGTCGTGTTCGCCGATCCGCCCTATGCCGACCGGGAGGCCGCGAACATGGTCCTTGGCAGTTGGAACGGCGACTTGCTGGCGCCTGAGGCGGTCATGGTCATCGAACAAGACGCGCGGGCAGAGCCGCCAGTCGCGACGGACCGGGCCCGCCTAATGCGTCGGTACGACTATGGTGATACGGCCCTGTTCGTGTTCGGGCCCGCGCCTGGCAGGCCAGCCTGATGAAAATCGGCATTTACCCTGGGACGTTTGATCCGATCACGCATGGGCACACCGACATCATCACACGCAGCTTACGCGTTTTTGATAAAGTCATGGTGGCCGTCGCCCCGAACCCCACCAAGCATCCGCTGTTCAATCTGGCCGAGCGGCTCGAGATGGTGCAGTTGGTGCTGAAGGACATCGGCCAAGTCGAGGTCGTGACCTTTGACGGGCTGCTCGTCGATCATGTGATGCGATCAGGCGCGCATGCGATTATCCGCGGGCTGCGCGCCATCTCGGACTTTGAGCACGAATTTCAAATGGCACTCATCAACCGCAAACTGGCGAAGCAGGTGGAGACCGTGTTTCTGATGCCCAGCGAGGAATATTCATATTTGTCCTCCACGATCATCAAGGATGTGGCGAGCCATGGCGGCTCGCTGACCGAGTTTCTTCATCCCGAAGTCGCACGCCGCCTCCAAGCCCGCATTCGGAGCGTCAAGCGATGAAGCTCGCGGCCCGCGTCGGACGGATTACTCCTTCGCCGACTCTCGCAATGGCGGCGACCGCCAAAGCCATGGCGGCTCAAGGTGTCGACGTCATCGACTTTTCGACGGGTGAACCGGATTTCGACACGCCGGAGCCGGTCAAGGCCGCGGCTGAGGCCGCGATCCGCTCTGGATTTACGAAGTACACACCGTCCTCCGGCATCGATGAATTGCGGAGCGCGATCGCCGACAAGCTCAAGCTCGAGCAGGGTCTGCACTACGACAAATCCCAGATCCTAGTCTCCTGCGGCGCCAAGCACTCGCTCTACAATCTCGCGGAAGCGTTGCTGGAAGAAGGAGATGAGCTCATCATCCCGACCCCCTACTGGGTGTCCTATGCTGACCAGGTGCTGCTCAACGATGCCACGCCGGTATTGCTTCCTACTAAGGAATCGGAAGGTTATGCGATCGATCCCGCACAGCTCGAGCAGCGCATCAGCCCCAGGACGAAAGCGCTGATCATCAACAGCCCCTGTAATCCGACCGGCGCCACGTATGGACGCCCGATGCTTGAACGCATCGCGTCGATCGCCATCCGGCATGACCTCATCGTCATCTCCGATGAGATCTACGAGAAAGTGCTGTACGACGGCGCCCGCCATGTCAGCATCGCCTCGCTGGGACCCGAGATCGCCGCCCGGACCGTAGTGATCAACGGGGTCTCGAAGGCCTACGCCATGACCGGCTGGCGGGTCGGCTATGCCGCGGGACCGAAGGATCTCATTGCCGCGATGGGCAACATTCAAAGCCAGAGCACATCCAATCCCTGCTCGATTTCTCAGAAGGCGGCGGTCGCCGCACTGCGTGTCGGCGAGCCGTTCACGAAGCAGATGGTGACGGAGTTCGATCGCCGGCGGCGTGCCATCGTGGAAGGACTAAATGCGATTCCTGGTGTCTCGTGCTCCATGCCGGGAGGCGCATTTTACGCCTTCCCCAATATACAGGGCGTTCTCGGCAAGCGGGGCCCGACCGGCCCCCTCAAGTCGCCGACCGATCTCGCAACCTATCTGCTGAAAGATGCCCAGATCGCCGTCGTGCCGGGCGAACCATTCGGCAGCGAGAGCCATATCCGCCTCTCCTATGCGACCAACATGGAAACAATCACCAACGGATTGAAACGTCTACGGGCGGCGTTGGACAAGCTGACATAAGAAGCTCGGCTCGAGGCACCAGACAACATCAATCATTGCCACATGCGAGGAGGAACCAGCTGTGCCGATCTATGAGTATCAATGCGAGGGTTGCGCCTCTCGCTTTGAAGTGAAACAAAGCATCAAGGACGCGCCCTTGACGACCTGCGAGCGATGCGGCCAGTCCCTTCGCCGCCTCATCTCCTCACCGGGCATTATGTTCAAGGGAAGCGGGTGGTATGTGACAGATTATTCCAACAAGCTGAAACCGCCATCTGAGGGAGAAAAGGCTCCGGCAGCGGCCGCGGACAAGAAGGAAACGTCCGAGACGCCCTCATCGGGGACGGCGGCTTCGCCCGCCAGCGCCTCCACCACACCGACCAGCGGCGCGACGAGCAGCACCCCGCCGGCTGCCAGCCCTCCGACGACTGACACGTCGAAAAAATAATCCGCGAACGGGCGGCTAACGCATCGCCGCCGACTTGGTGAGCGTTTTCTTTTTCACCGGGGCTTTCTGTGCGGTTTTGACTGCCGGCTTCGTGGCGGTCTTGCCGTTCGTGGGCTTGGTACTCGCGAGCTTGGTACTCGTCGGCTTGGAGGCCTTGGCCAGGCGCTCCTGCAACGAAGTCACACTGTTCTGCAGACTGGCGACCAACGTACTTTTGTCTCTATTTGTCCGTGCGAGGTCGTCAACTTGCATTTGGAGGTCGTCTTTCGCCTTGGTCAGCGACGTCACCTGCGTTTGCAATTGGGCCTTTTCCATCGTCAGTGTCTGCAATTCAGATCGGAGTTGTTCGATCTGCGTTTGCAGCGCCGGCGGCCAGTAATCACATCCACCCAAGAGTGCCGCCATCACTATGACCAGCCCTACCGCTCGCCCCTGTTGTCGCTCGCGACGGATTGGCATCGATTTCCTCCTTTAATAAGGGCACTGCTGGGCGTGCTGTATATCACATTTAGGAGGATTTGAGGGAAATTCCTCTCGCGCGAAGGAGCGCTTCGATGGCCTCGGCTGCGATGGCACCTTCACGGATGATATGCAGGCGGTCGCCCACCTCCACCACCGTCGACGGCATTCCGCCTGGCGTCGGCCCGGCATCGATGATGAGGTCCACCGCGTCGCCCAAAGTATCTTGCACTTCGCGTGCACTCTGGGCCGGCGGAGCTCCCGTGCGATTGGCGCTCGTCCCCGTCAGCGGGCCGACCAGCTCGAGTACTGTGCGCAGGGGCTGACATGAGCTGAGTCTGATCCCGATCCGGCCGGTCCCGGCAGTGACAGCCGCCGGGACCGAGGGCCGGGCGGGTAGCACAATCGTCAAGGCCCCTGGCCATAATGCCTCCATTAAGATCGAAGCAGCGGCCGGCACGTGTTCAGCGAACAACCCCACCTCTCGAAGGGAGCCCACCAAGACGAGAATCGGCTGCCCTTCTCTGCGTCCCTTCACTGCGCACAACCGGTGCAAAGCCATCTGATCGAACGGGTTGACTCCAAGTCCATAAAAAGTCTCTGTCGGGACGGCTACCAGCCCTCCCCGCTGGAGCACGGGCGTGACCTCTCTCGAGAGTTGTTCACGTGTGAAAGCGCGATAGGGAATGATCGCAGCCATAACGCGGGGATCGACTAGCGGGCAGCAAGTGCACGATACGCAATGTCCTGGCGATAGTGGCATCCCTTGAACGCGATCTGCTTGGCCGTGCGGTATGCGGCCGCCTGCGCCTCCGCCAGCGTGGCTCCTCGGCCGGTGACGCCCAACACGCGACCGCCGGCGGTCACGATGTCGGCGCCGTGTTGAGCCGTTCCCGCATGGAACACCATCCCACCCTGTGCATCAAGGCCGTCCAGTCCACGGATCGGTTCGCCGACCTCGTAGGGGCCCGGATAGCCTGCCGACGTCATAACTACACACACGGCATGACCGTCATGCCACTCAACCGACACCTGGTCCAGCCGGTGTTCGACCACGGCCTCCACGACGTCAAGAAAATCTGTCTTGAGAAGCGGCAGCACCACCTGCGTTTCGGGATCCCCCATACGGGCGTTGAACTCCAGCACGTAGGGTACACCTTCCACGATCATCAGCCCGGCATACAGGACGCCTTGAAAGGGGGATCCCAATCGCGACATCACCTCAACGATGGGCTCGAGGACCTCGCGGTAGACCTGTGCGCGCAGGGCTGGTGTGCCGAGCGGCGCCGGACAGTAGGCCCCCATCCCGCCGGTGTTCAACCCCGTATCGCCATCGCCGATCCGTTTGTGATCCTGCGCGGGCAACATCGGCGCGACGACTCGCCCATCGGTAAAGGCCATGATGGTCAGTTCCTCACCTGGAAGATATTGCTCGATCAGCACCTGCCGGCCCGCCTCGCCGAAGATCGCATTCTCCATCGAGTCAACGATGGCGCGGCGCGCGTCCTCGCGCGTCGCCGCGATAAGGACTCCTTTGCCCTGTGCGAGCCCATCGGCTTTGATCACCACAGGCATCTCGTGGTGTTCCACATAGGCCAGCGCCTCCGTCGGCTGGTCGAAGGCCCTCGCGCGAGCCGTGCGAATACCGGCCTTCGCCATCATGTCCTTTGAAAAACGTTTGCTCGCTTCAAGGCGCGCCGCATGCTTGGTGGGACCGAAGATTTTCAGCTTGGCTTTGCGAAATTCGTCGGCGATGCCCAAGGCCAGCGGAGCTTCCGGCCCCACGACGGTGAGGTCGATGCCTTCGCGCTGCACGAACGCCTTGAGCCCCGCGATGTCGAGCACGTTGATCGGCACACAGGTCGCGAGTGAGGCGATCCCAGCATTGCCGGGTGCGCAGTACAGTCGTGGACGTCGTGGACTCTGCGCCAGCGTCCAGACCATCGCATGTTCTCGCCCCCCTCCGCCGACGACGAGCACTTTCATGGGGACCACTCTGATGATGAGCGATGGGTGATGGGTGATGGGTGATGAGCAGCCGGATGGCGGCCGACCGATGGCGGTGAGTGATGAGTGATGGGTGAGCGGTGAGGAGACAACGGGGTGAAATAGATCAGGACACTTGGTCCGCTCACGTTGAGAGACTGCTCACTCATCACGCATCACTGGTCACGGTCTTCTTAATGGCGGAAGTGGCGCATGCCCGTCATGATCATCGCCATCCCATGTTCATCGGCAGCTTTCACAACCTCGGCATCGCGGATCGAACCGCCGGGTTGAATGACGGCGGTAATCCCCGCTTGCGCAGCCGCATCGAGGCCGTCTCTGAATGGAAAGAACGCGTCCGATGCCATCACGCACCCCTTGACCGGCAGTTGCGCCTTCATCGCCGCGAGCTTCACGCTATCGACCCGACTCATCTGGCCGGCGCCGATCCCGACGGTTTGCCCCGGTCTGGCATAGATAATGGCGTTGGATTTGACATGCTTGCAAACTTTCCAGGCAAACGCGCAGGCCGTGTATTCTTCATCGGTCGGCTTTCGCACCGTCGGCACAGGCAGCGATCGCAGATCCGT
This sequence comes from Nitrospira sp., assembly GCA_035454845.1. Taxonomy (GTDB): domain Bacteria; phylum Nitrospirota; class Nitrospiria; order Nitrospirales; family Nitrospiraceae; genus Nitrospira_C. Next base: position 9,850 of record DATIGH010000263.1, on the reverse strand, counting down.
CAGCGTGCCGAGGTCTCGATCCTGGACGATGAGCCCGCCGACCAACTTTTTCAGATCGTAGCCTTCCTGCTTCACTTTGGTGAGCGGTCCGACGTCGAGCAGCCGGAGGTCTTTCTTACGTTTCAGCTCGGCCAGCGCATCGTCAGCAAACCCCGGCGCTACGACCACTTCGACGAACGTGGAAGTGATTTCTTTTGCCGCCGCCAAGTCCACCGGACGATTGAACGCGATCACGCCGCCGAATGCCGAGACAGGATCCGTCTCCCGCGCCTTGACGTAGGCATCCACCGGCGTGGCGCCCAGCGCCGCTCCGCAGGGATTGTTGTGCTTGATGATCGCGACTGCCGTCTCATCGTACTCCTTCGCCAACTCAAGCGCCGCATTGGCGTCCAGAAAATTGTTGTACGACATCGCCTTCCCGTGAAGGATCTGGCCTCGCGAGACGGACGGCTCGTTCGATTGCCATTCCCGATAAAAGGCGCCCTGCTGATGCGGATTCTCGCCATACCGGAGCATCTCGCCGAGCTCGAATTGCAGCGACAGGATCTTGGGGAATTTTCTCTCACCGCTCTGGACTTGTCGCTCGAGATAGCCGGCAATCACGCTGTCATATCGCGCCGTATGTTGGAACACCTTCATCGCCAGTTCACGGCGCAACGTCCGCGTGACGGTGTTCTCCTGCAAGGCGGTGAGCACCCGGTGATAATCGGTCGGATCGACGACCACGAGCACATCCTCATGGTTCTTGGCCGCCGACCGCAGCATCGACGGCCCGCCGATATCGATCTGCTCAATGGCATCATCGAAATGGCATGTGGGGTTGGCAATCGTCGCTTCGAACGGATAGAGGTTGACCACCACCATATCGATGGGGCCGATATGGTGCTGCTTCATTTGCTCAACATGGGCGGGGAGCGACCGCCGGCCCAGCAATCCCCCATGAATCTTCGGATGCAGCGTTTTGACGCGTCCATCCAGAATTTCCGGTGACCCCGTGTAGGCTGCCACATCCGTCACGGGGACGCCCGCCTCGCGGAGCGTCTTCGCCGTGCCGCCGGTCGAGAGGATCTCGGCGCCAAGCCCGACCAGCCCCTTGGCCATGTCAACGACACCGGTCTTATCCGAGACACTGATCAATGCCCGCTTTATGCTGGCCATGGGACAACTCCTTGCGTCGGACTCGAGTTAATGATTGGTAGCTGGGAAGGATGCGCGGAGGATAGCAAAGGAGCCTGAGTAAGTTCAACTCGAGCTCTGTGCTCGGGCGAAACCCCAGGCTGGCTTGCCTCCGGGCGTTTATGATACGGTGCAGCTCAAGTGATGCTTGCAATTGAATGGCTGATGCGCATGAAACGCAGGACCATTCTTAGCGGTGGAGTCCTGGCTCTGACGGTGCTGGCGTTGGTGTGCATTCCCCGGCACCTTCCGTCTTCCGCCTCCGCGCCGGTGCCGGCCAACTTTCATGCGCGACTCGAACAGGGCACGCTCTTGCTCCGAGGATCGCTGCCGGACGCACGCGCCCGCGACCGGATTCTCGAGAGCGCCCGCACCACGTATGCCGCCACCCAGGTGCGGGTGCTCGATCAACTGACCCTCGACGCTCGGATCGACGCGCCTTCCTGGATGAGCCAGGTGCCGACCATCCTCCCCGTGCTCGAACAGATGCAAGGAGTCCGGTCGGTCATGATCGACGGCCGCTTCCTCGTCTTGAGCGGTGTCGTGCCGTCCGACGCAGTGAAGGCCACCATTCTGCGGACGGTCTCGCCGTTGCGCTCCCTGGGCCTTCAACTCGAAGACCACATGACGGTCGCCGCCGCCTCGCCGGCGACTCCCTCACTGCAGAAACGGTTGGACGATCTGATGGCCCGCAACCAAATCGAGTTCGATTCCAATCAAACGACGTTAACCGCTCGCGGCCGGGCGTCGTTGGATCGGCTCATTCCCGTCTTGACCCAGGCTCCACGTGCGGTGATCGAAATCGGAGGACACACGGATGGCTTTGGCGCGGCCGACTATAATAAGGAGCTGAGCCACCGCCGCGCCGAAGTCGTGCGGGATTATTTGACCAGCCATGGCGTCAATCACGAGTTGACCGCCGTGGGCTACGGTGCCAGCAAACCGCTGGCCACCGGAATCTCACGAGCCGCTCTGCAACGGAACCGCCGCATCGAGCTGCGCGTGTTGGAGACCAACGCTTCATGATCGCCGTCGTCGGCCAAATGCTGTTCTGCCTCCTGCTGGCTGCCGCCATCGGTTTGGCAGTCGGTTGGCTGCTGTGGCACCGCTCGTCGCTGTCGCACGAGCAGCGTGTCACTGACCTCGACTCAGAACTGCGTATCAAGGGGCAGGCGCTCGACACGGCCATCTATGAATTGAAGGTGAAAACCGCGGCCGTCATGGCGCTGGAATCCAAGGTGTCTTCGCTCGAGAGCCTCGGCCGCTCCACCCAGGAGGAAGTGACCTCTCGGCAGGACCGGATCGACCGGCTGCAACAGGAACTCAAGGACAATCAGGCGCGGAGTCTGGCCTCCCAATCGGAGTTTCACGCACAGCTCGAGCGGCTCGCTGAGCAGGAGACGACGTTGGCCGCCTACGCCAATGAGGTCCGCCAGGCCAATGCCGCCCGCAATAAGGCCCAGCAGGAGCTCGCCGTAAGGGAGCAGGAAATCCTCGACATGCACAAGCGGCTGGCGGATGCGGACCGCCGGCTCGAAGAGGTCGATCGCCTCCGGACGAAGCTCCAGGATTTGGAGCCGGCGCAGGGCCGCGTGCACTGGCTCGAAGTGCAACTGAGCGAAAAGGAGGCCCAACACCGCCATGTCGTGCACCGGCTCGAGGAAGACCTCGCCTTGCGTGACCGCCGACTTGCCGAGCAGGCGGAACACGCGAAGCGGCTTGAGGAGCGGGAGCTTCATATCGCCGCGTTGGAACGGCGCTTGACGCAACTGCACTCGCTCCAAGCGGAGCTGGCGGGTCAGGCCAAGATCATGGGCGATCAGGAAGAAGAAATCACCCGGCTCCGCAAACGCCTCGGGGAAGTCCGCGCTGCGCTTCGCGAACGCAGTGACGGAAGTCCCGTGCTGGCGCGGCCCAATGGTCCGGCCAATCAGCTCAGTTTGCAGATGCCCCCGCCGAAGGCCCTCGCACCGCGCAAGGACGACCTCAAGAAAATCCAGGGTATTAGCCCAGCGATCGAGCGCGCTCTCAACAAATTGGGCACGTTCACCTATGTGCAGATCGCCCGGTGGAAACCCAGCGACATCGCCCGCATCGCCAAGAAACTAGACAGTCTGCCGGGCCGCATCAAGCCGGATCACTGGATCGCCGGCGCGAAGAAACAGCATCGGGAGAAATACGGCGAAAAACTGTAACCCGAGCGTTGAACGCTCCGATACGATTGCTTGCGATCCTGCGTTGACTTGCCGTCACTGCCCACCTAGAATCCCCTGCCATGGCCGCCTCGTTCGTGCACTTGCATCTGCATACCCAATTCAGCCTTCTCGACGGCGCCAATCAGATCGAACCGCTGGTTCAACAGATCAAATCCTTCGGACAGCCCGCCGTGGCGATGACCGATCACGGCAACATGTTCGGCGCCATTGAGTTTTACCGCAAGGCAAAGGAAATCGGGGTCAAGCCGATCATCGGTTGTGAAGCCTACATGGCGCTGGGCAGCCGGCATGCGAAAAAGGACAGCGGGCTTGCGCACAATGACTACTATCATCTCATTCTCCTGGCCAGAAACCTCACCGGCTATCAAAATCTGATCAAGCTCGTCAGTAAAGCGTATCTTGAGGGATTCTATTACAAGCCACGAATGGATAAAGACATTCTCCGAGAGCACCACGAGGGTTTGATCGCGCTGTCCGGCTGCCTCAGCGGAGAAATTCCTTATTTGATCAGGCAGAAGGACATGGCCGGAGCCATGGCGGCCGCGGGGGAATTTCAGGACATCTTCGGCAAGGAGCATTTCTACCTGGAAGTCCAGGCGAACGGCCTCGAGCATCAACGGATCGCTAATGCCGGCCTCATGGAGATCCACAAAAAGCTCGGCATCCCGCTCGCCGGCACCAACGACTGTCATTATCTGAAGAAGGAGGATGCCCGGCCGCATGAACTCATGCTCTGCCTGCAGACCGGCAAGACGCTGAGCGATCCGGCCAGAATGAAATTCGATACCGACCAGCTCTATGTCAAATCAACGGAAGAAATCGCCCCGGCCTTTGCCGAATTTCCGGGTGCCGTCGCCAACACCTGCCGCATCGCCGACCACTGTGGATTGGAGCTGGCGCTCAACAAGACGCACTTGCCGCAATACACGGCTCCTGACGGGCACACACGCGAATCCTACGTCGAACATCTGGCCATCGAAGGCTTGAAGTCCCGCTTGTTGGAACGACCCAGTACGATTGCCACGGCGATCTACGAACAACGGCTGCGCGAAGAGCTGTTGGTCATTTGCTCGATGGGGTTTGCCGGCTACTTTCTGATCGTCTGGGACATCATTCGCTTCGCCCGCTCCCGAGGCATTCCAGTGGGACCGGGACGTGGGTCCGCCGCCGGCAGCCTCGTAGCCTATGCGTTGCGTATCACCGATCTCGATCCGCTCGTCTACACGCTGCTATTCGAGCGGTTTCTCAATCCTGAGCGCGTGTCGCTCCCCGATATCGACATGGACTTCTGCATGGACCGCCGCGGCGAAGTGCTCAACTATGTCGTCGAGAAGTATGGATCAGACCACGTCGCGCAAATCATTACCTTCGGCACACTCGGCGCCAAGGCCGCGATCCGCGACGTGGGGCGGGTGCTTGAGATGCCTTACGCGGAGGCCGACAAAGTGGCCAAGCTGGTTCCGAGCCAGCTCAACATCACGCTCGCACAGGCGCTGGAGGCGGAACCGCGGCTCCGGGAACTGGTGGAAACGGATGGCAAGGTTCGCGAGCTTATGACGATCGCCCGATCGCTCGAGGGCCTTGCCCGTCACGCCTCCACGCACGCGGCCGGCGTCGTCATCTCCGAGGGCCCCCTCACGGATCATGTGCCTCTCTATAAAGGGGCCAACGACGAAATCGTTACCCAATATTCCATGGGCGACGTCGAGAAAATCGGCCTGGTCAAATTCGATTTCCTGGGCTTGAAGACGCTCACCATGATCCGGCGGGCTGAGACGCTGATCAATGAAAGCCGCCCGGACGAGCCGCCGTTACGAGTTGATCGCCTTCCGTTCGACGACGCCAAGACCTTCGCCCTCCTCTCGTCCGGCAAGACCACCGGCATTTTCCAGCTCGAAAGCTCGGGCATGCGGGATCTCTTGACCGGCTTCAAACCGGACCGTTTCGAAGACATCATCGCCATCATCGCACTGTATCGCCCTGGGCCCATGGATCTGATCCCCGATTTCATCAAGCGCAAGCAAGGCAAAATTCCCATCGTCTATGAGTTGCCCGAACTCGAGCCCATTCTCAAAGACACGTATGGCGTCATCGTCTACCAGGAACAGGTCATGGCGATCGCGAACACGGTGGCCGGCTTTTCGCTCGGCCAAGCGGACATCCTCCGGCGTGCCATGGGCAAGAAGAAGCCGGAAGAGATGGAAAAACTGCGTGTCAAATTCTTGGAAGGTGCCCGACTTAAGAAGATCGCGGAGAAGAAGGCCGAGAAACTTTACGAGCTTATTCAGAAATTTGCCGGCTACGGCTTCAACAAATCCCATGCGGCCGCCTACGCCGTCGTCTGCTATCACACGGGCTATCTCAAGGCGCATTACCCGACCGAATTCATGGCGGCGCTCATGACGAGCGATATGGGTAACCAAGACAAGATCGTGGGATACTTCACCGAATGCCGCGATCTCGGCATCAAGGTGCTGGGTCCCGACGTGAATGAAAGCCAGAAGAATTTTGCCGTGGTCGACGGCGCCATCCGGTTCGGATTGGCGGCGATCAAAAACGTCGGTGAGGGCGCCGTGGACTCCGTGTTGGCCATCCGGGCCGAGAGCGGGCGTTTTACCTCGTTCTTTGACTTCTGCCGGCGGGTCGACCTGCACAAGGTGAACAAACGGATGCTCGAAGGGCTGATCAAGGCGGGCGCCTTCGATTCGCTGGGAGCCAAACGTTCGCAGTTGATGGCCATGCTCGATCAAGCCATCGAGGACGGAGCCGCGTCGCAGCGGGAGCGCGAGATGGGCCAGACGAGCATCTTCGGCGAGGACTTGCACGGCAACGGGTCTGCGCACACCTGCGTGGAACCGGCGCTGCCGAATGTGCCCGAATGGGATCAGGCGCAACGGTTGAAATATGAACGGGAACTGACCGGCTTTTACATTACGGCCCACCCCCTTACACGCTACGAGGCCACCATCCATGCGCTGGCAACGGCTACGACCGCTGGCATCACGGATCTGACCGACGGCAAGGAAGTGCGCCTCTGCGGCATCGTCGCGAGCGTGAAATCCATGCTGACCAAGAAAGGCGACCGGATGGCTTACCTGACGCTCGAAGATCTTCAGGGGACGGTCGAGGTTATCGTCTTCCCCGATCTGTTTAAAACGGTCGGAGATCTGATCGCCCCTGAACGCCTGATCCGCGTTACCGGCACGATCGACCGCGGCGACAAAGGCACGAAGATCCGCGGCATGAACATCGAGCCGTTGGCCGAAGTGCAGACGCTGACCATCAAACGCATTCACATCCGGTTGACCGCCCGGCCCGAAGTCAAGGATCAACTGCCCCGGTTGCTGGACGTCTTCAAACGACATCCGGGAGCGACGGCCGTTTCCCTGACGTTTAGAACGGAGGGTGCTCTCGAAGCCGAGACGGCCCCTCTGCCCCATCTCACTGTCAACGCCAGCGAGCACTTTGTCGCAGATGTTGAAGAAGTGCTAGGCAAAGGGGCCCTCTCTCTGGTATCGTAGCCAACCAATACCGGGGGGGAAGGCCCACGTCGGCTATGCGCGACTACCTTGAGTTCGAAAAGCCGCTCCGCGAAGTCGAGGAGAAGATCGAAAAACTCGCGGCGTCCGGCAGCGGAAAATCAAGCGCCCAAGATGACATCCGCAAACTGCGGATGAAGCTCGCCCAGCTTGAGCATGAGCTATACGGCAAGCTGACGCCCTGGCAGCGAACCCAGCTCGCCCGTCACCCCCAGCGCCCCAGCACACTCGACTATATCGGTGAAATGTTCCGCGACTTTCTTGAATTCCACGGCGACCGGTCGTTCGGGGATGATCGCGCGATTGTCGGCGGCTTCGCCCGGTTCAATGATCGGTCGGTCATGGTGATTGGGCACCAGAAAGGCAAGACTCTCAAGGAGCGGATGCAGCGGAATTTCGGTATGCCCAACCCCGAAGGGTATCGGAAAGCCCTACGTCTGATGAAGATGGCCGAAAAGTTCGGCCGGCCCATCGTCACCTTCATCGATACACCAGGGGCCTATCCGGGCATCGGGGCCGAGGAGCGGGGCCAGGCCGAAGCAATTGCCCGGAACTTGTACGCCATGTCGCGCCTCACGGTCCCGATCATCTCGATCGTGATCGGTGAAGGCGGCAGCGGAGGCGCGTTGGCCCTTGGCGTGTCGGACCGCATCCTGATGCTCGAGCACGGCGTGTATTCGGTGATATCCCCGGAGGGCTGCGCTGCGATCCTGTGGGATGATCCCGCCAAGGTGCCCGATGCGGCCGCGGCGCTGAAGATGACCGCCCAGGATCTCGTCGACCTCCAGATCGTTGATGAAGTGATTCCCGAGCCCCTTGGGGGCGCCCACCGGGAGCCGCGATCCGTCACGGACCGGGTAGCCAAGGCCCTGACCAACCAACTCTTTCAACTCACCGATCTCACCATCGATCAACTGCTGACCCAACGCGATCAGAAATACCGTCGCATCGGCGCCGTCAGCGGTCTCGATCCCAGCGCCAACTGATCGATCTACTGTCCTACCCGGCACGGGCATGGCGAGAGCCATCGACGTCTAGGTCCTCGCGTCGGTTCTCGGTATCCGGGGCCCGGATGAAATCTGAAGAAAACGGCGATCTCGTTGACAGTCACCACGAGACTGCTATGATCGCGTCAGAACCGACTGCCGCCCGTTGGCCGGCTGGCCTTCGCCGGGGATTCCACATGGAGCAACGGAAGTTTCAGCGATTCTCTGACAATTCTCACGTCGCGTTTTCCGGTGAAACCACCCGGGGAGAAGGCCGGTTGGATAACCTCTCGCTCGGTGGCGCGGCCATCCTCAGTGACATCGCCGTCCCGCGCGGTGAATACCTCGCCTTAAAAATTACCTTTCCCACCCAGGCCGGCGCGATCGAGGTCGAACTGGCGCCCGTGCGCTGGGTGAAAGAACACAGCTTCGGTGTCGAATTCATCCGGATGGCACCTGGCGCGCAGCAGCGCTTGAAGCAGTATCTCGCGCTGTTGGAAGGCGCCACTTCGGATGCCGCCTGACAGCCCTCGCTCCGCGACGGTGCTTATTTATCCCTCTACAGGCTCCGACCGTCGGGGAGACAGGAGCCGCCGGTCCGTGAGAAAGCAATCCAGAGTGTGGTCATTGACCAGACCCACTGCCTGCATGAACGCATAGACGATCGTGCTCCCAACGAATCGAAACCCTCGCTGCCTCAGATCCTTCGAGAGCTGATCACTCTCGCGGGTTCTCGCGGGAATGTCAGACGCACGCGGCCGTCGGTTGACGATGGGAACTCCTCCGACGAACGACCAGACGTACGCATCAAATGACCCGAAGGCATCCTGGACCGCGAGGAAAGCCTGCGCATTGGCGACTGCCGCCTCAATTTTCAAGCGGTTTCGGATGATCCCCGTGTCTCGCAGCAAGGCCGCTTTCTTGCGCCGGTCAAACCGCGCAATCTTGACCGGATCAAAGTCGGCAAACGCCCGTCGATAGCCTTCTCGTCGCCGGAGGACGGTGTCCCAGCTCAGTCCAGCCTGTGCCCCCTCGAGCAACAGCATCTCAAAGAGACGACGGTCGTGATGCACTGGCCGTCCCCATTCGGTGTCGTGGTAGCGAATCATGTGCGACGTAGCTCCGGCCCAGCTGCAACGCCGCTTGTGTATGGGTATGACGGAAGAAGGGGGCATTCTCATGGCCTGGCCAATTGTAGATCAGTTGAACGCTCGCCACAACGAACGAGGGTGGCAACGCATGATAACTGGCGAGTTTCCTAGGCCGCGTTCCAGTCGACAAATTTACTCCAAGGACAGGTTGTCCTGACTGCGTCGTATCCCCCCTCATCCTGATCCTGCTCATGACAAGCGAACTTGTTGTTGTTGGGTCATCAAGATGGCCGGTGAGACTTTCGCCCATACGGTACGTGCCTTGCAGCATCACTCGGTGGATGGTTTTGGGCGCTCACTGATGAGTCATCAGATGAGACACTTACTTGAGGGAAGGAGGGTTTATGATGAAATTGCGCACACTGCCGGTCTGGATCGCTATGGTTGCCTTGGCCGGCTGCAGTCACACCATTCCGGAAACTTCTACGAAACCGGTAGCGCCACCCCAATTAGGCAAGACGCCGCCGGTGATTCAACCACTGAGCGCCGGTCAAAAACAGGCCCAGGCGCCTGAGTCCCTGTTGCCGGTGACGCTGACGGCGGACTTCACGCCGGTCGAGAGGTCGCTGAAGAAGGCACTGCCTGAGCGATTTACCGAAGAGCATCACCCGCTCGGCAGCGACTACAAGTGGCGGTTTATCCGGGAAGGCGAGCCACAGGTGCAGATTCAGGACGGGCTCGTCACATTCAATGCCACCTATCGAGGGATGATCGAATCCACGGCGGCCCGCGCCTGTCGGCTCGATCCGCTCTACACGGTGCTGGAAGGCACAGGACGCCTC
>DATIGH010000262.1:0-6579 GCA_035454845.1 Nitrospira sp. | reverse complement strand
CAAGCTCAAGTACCAAAAGGCGATAGGCATCCGGCTTTCAGCCTGTCGTTCGGACACAATCCATTGCACCAGCCACCGGCCGAAGAACAGCCCTTGCCCAAGAAATCCGATAGCAATCCAGACGGCTTCGGTGGTGGTCATGAAGTGATGCGTGATGAGTGATGAGTGATGGGTTTCTTCTTGAGCGCGCGCAGCAAGCCAAGAAGCAACTTCCTAACTTCTCCGGTACGAATCAAAACACTGTCCGTCGAACCAAAACCGAGGCGGGCAGCCAAGAGAAGATGGGTCGCCAACTCAGCAACAGAACCAGAGGCGACGTGAGGAAATTGGACGAATTCCTTGCGCGAGTGTCTGGCAGCGCCCTCTGCAATATTGCTGGGAATAGAGATGGCCGCCCGGCGAACTTGAGAGGTTAACCCGTACAGCTCTTCCTTTGGAAAGCAGCTGGTCACAGAATACACTTCCGCCACTAAGTCCATCGCAATCTTCCACACTTGTAAGTCTTTATGTGTAGTCAGCGCTTTCTCGACTATCTGATCACTCATCACCGCTCACTCATCACCGCGGATATCACGAATGTGATACCGCAAAATCCGCGATTGCATCCAACGCACGGCCACCAGGTCATAAAGTCCCTTGAAGAGTCGGTTGCCGACACCGTATTTGGACATCCCATGCCTGCGCGGATGGTGGCGCACCGGTACTTCGGTGACCGTGAATCCATGCATGAGGGCCAGTGCCGGAAAGAACCGGTGCATGCCGTTGAACAGTTGCAGCCGGTCAATGACGCGCCGCCGAAACACCTTGAGCGAGCAGCCGGTATCGTGGACGCGATCACCGGTGACCGCACTGCGCACGGCGTTTGCGACTCGGGATGAGATCTTTCGCATCATCGTATCGTGCCGTTCGGTCCGCCACCCGCACACCAGATCATACTCCTTGGCATACGGCAGCAAGATGCCGATATCTTCTGGATCGTTTTGGAGGTCGCCGTCCATAGTGACGACGAGCGTACCGCTCGACCGCCTGAACCCCGCGTCAAATCCTGCCGATTGTCCATAATTGCGGTCGAAATGCAGGACCGTCACAGTCTGATGTTCCGCGGCCAGACGGTCCAACAGGTCGCTGCTGCCGTCCGTGCTGCCGTCGTCGACGTAGATGATTTCAAAAGGTGCGCCCTTCGACTCTTCACGCCCCTGCAATACTTTTGACAGCTGGTCGGTCAGCGCAAGAAGATTGTCGCGTTCATCCTTGATCGGGATGACCACCGAGATCCATGGCTGTGTCGCATGTGTCATGAAGAGCGGAAAGGCCCGGCACCTGAGCGATGCGGAGAGGTCAGGAACGGCATTCTACAGAAGGCCCTGGTGAGATTCAAATCCGCTCGTCGGGCTCGAGCGTAATGTGGCGTTCGACGTAACTGGCGAATGTCGGATCATTAGAGACGAAGATGATCGACCATGGTTCATCTTTGGAACAGAGGCGACGTAAAATGACTTCGCGCAAGCTAGGGGCCATGCTGTGCAGCGTGCCTTCGACGATCAGCACATGCGGCCGAGTGACAAGGGCGCGCGCCAGGAGCAGCCGGAGAATCTGGCTCAAGGTAAACTGGTTGCTTTGTCCGGTGACGATCGTCGTAAGCCCTGCCGGCATCCGGTCAATCTCTTCATCGAGTTCCACGAATTGCAATGCCCACTGAACGTCTTCGTACGTGATCGACTGTCGCCCGAGCGTGATGTTCTCCTCGATCGTGCCTTCGAGCAGGGTCGGATGCGAGTCCAACATGAGACTGCGGCAGGCATCGATCGAGTCCAGGCTGACTTCCATCAAGTTCATGTCGTTGTAGCGCACCACGCCGGCGGACGGCGGCAGCAAACCTGCAAGGACCTTCGCGAGCACGGTTTTCTGCATGTTGGAGTGACAGAGCACCATGACCTTCTCGCCCGGCGCGATGTCGAGGTAAAAGTGCTCGAAAAGGGATGGACCGTCCGGATAGGCGAACGCCAAGTCATTGACCGTCACCTTGATGCCCGCAAGGCCGAATTGATCGAGAGGGACGACCGTTCGAGATCCGACCTCGTCCTGGGGAAGGGAGAGCAAGGCGTGAAGTTCCCGAAAGGAGACAAAGGCAAAAAACATGTGCACCATGCGGCGGGCCAACGTGTCCATATTGGTGAGGAGGTTGCCGGCGATCAATTCCGCCGCCGCAAACTGACCGACCGTGAGCTGGCCCATAGACACCAACATGCCGGCGGTTCCGATCATCCCCGCATGGCCGACGACTTGCCAAAGCGCCGCAGCCTTGTATTGCCGACCGGTCAAGAGGTCCGACCGTCGTTGTCGCACCCTGGCATACAGATCGGTCAGTTCATCCGTCTTCCTCATCAGGTACGGACTTTTCCCAACGGCCCGCAGATGCGGTAAATTGGCGGCGATGTTCTGCATCCAATGATAGATCTCATAATTGACACGTGACATCTCGAGCGTGCTCAAGAAGCCGCCCTTGCCGAAGACGGTGAGGAGAAAGACCCATCCAACGATCAAAATGGTGTTGTAGAGCAGAAAATACGGATGAAAGAAGATGAGCAGCGACATGCCGACGGTGCCGACCACTGCCACGTTGAAGAGGTCCGCGACCATGGCCACGAGCGCGCGCGTCAACAGGTCCGCTTCCGCAAACCGGTGCGCATGCTGGGGGAGGAAGGCATCTTCGCGGATCCTGGGGAGGGTCTCAGTAAAGGCGATCGCGATGCGCGTGTACAAGCGCTGCTGCAGGGTTTCTACGGCCCTGCTCTGTAAGATTCGAAAGGTGGCGGCACCGGTGAGGGCCGCGCCGACCACGATGGTCAGCGTGAAAATCATGACGGGCTCGATGGCAAAAGAGAATGTGCTCACGAGTTCCTGGACGGCAATCGGCACGCACAGCATGAACATGCCGATCGCTACGGCATAGGACGCGATGATCCCCAGCATCTTGCGTTCGAGCCGGATGAGCAGCCCGAGGTGAGCGAAGATGTCGGGAGCGATGTTCGTGAGGTGATATTGAGAGAAGAAGGGACGCCCCGTCATGGCGCGTCCGAGCTCGCCACGGTGAACCGCATCGTCCCCATGAGGCTCATTTCGTTGACCTGTTCTCCGGCGTGGATTTCTACCTTGTATCGGCCGGGCTTCCACCGGCCCTGTGGTGATGACAGCTTCAAATAGCCGGATTCATCTTCCAGCGCAATATACATGGCATCCTGGCCGATGGCGGTGTTCGGATCGAGTCCGGGAACCGATTCCGGAAAACACCGACCGAACACTTGAAAGGCCTGGTAGTGCTGATGCAGCGAAAACACGATGAAGATGCCAGGCACGTCGGGGCTGAATCGTTCCGTCGGTTTGACCGGGACGATCTCGTGCGTCCGTCGGTACCCGAGCTCTTCCTCGAATCCTTCGGCCATTGTAATGCTACGGAACATGCCTTGAGGCGGCGCATTGAAATCGTATGGCTTGGCGTCTTCCGGGCGGTTTTGGAAGTCGTTGATTGAAGGGTCCTTGATGATCGGGAGTTCTTCTGCAAACAGGAACCCGTACCAGAAACACGACGAGAGGCTTAGCGCCAGGACACAAACGCGGGCATCACCGGTCCTATTGAACATAGCGAATTTCGTACACCTCAGACTACAGGGAGTCAAGCAGTGGCGATCTGCCAACCACTCGATCGTATCTCAGGAAATCGAGAAACGGAAGGCCGTTGCGGCTCTTTCGAGCCATCTGATAAAATCCGGGTCTTCACTATTACCTGGGTTTAGTTAAATGCTGCAGGACGCAGACGCCTTACCGCAGTTGATCGGCGATTGGAAAACCGTCGATCAATGGCAAACGCATATCAACCAGCTCTTCTACCGCTTTCGCGGCGACCAGATCCGCAACTTTTACCAGACGTACGCCTCCGCTGATTACCGGCTCGCGCATGCGCTTGCAAGCGATTACTACGATCGCGTCGCTGCCCGTGAAAAGGCGTCAGGCGTCAGGCGTCAGGTTTCAGGCGAGACCGATGCGAATAAGCCCCTTTCGCCTCACCCTTCACCCCTCACGGTTGTAGAGTTAGGTCCCGGCAACGGCAATTTGGCCGCCTGTTTTCTGAGTCATCTCAAAGCGATTGATCGCAAGGGACTGGTATATCCGCGCGTTCGGTATGTACTGGTGGATTGGGAGCAGGCCGTGCTGGATGCGGCTATGAAGCATCCGGGGTTGTCCTCGCACCAGGATCGCATCCAGGCCGTCCGATCGACGATCGATCATCTTGCGGACGTGCCTGATGGCTCGGTAGACCGGCTCGTGTGCAATGAATTATGGAATGACCTGCCGACCAAGCTCATGTCGCGCCAAGGAGGCGACATCGAGGAAGAATACCTCCGTCCTAATCTCAGCGAGGTCCTCCATCCGAAGATCGAAGACTGGGCCGGATTTATCCGTGCCTTTGAAGCCAAGGACGCCGACCAACTGAAGCAGTTCCCTCCCTTCTTCGATGATCTTGTGTGGGAGCGTGAGTACCGGCCGGTGGAATGGAAGGACATCCCTTATAGGAAAACGATTACCGAGTTTTTACGTCGCATCGACGACCAAGTGGTCATACCGGTCAATATCGGCGCCTTTGTCACGATCAGGGAGGCGAAACGCCTTCTTGCGTCGGATGCGGTGGGTTTCAGCAGTTTTGACGCTGGAACGGCGGACCTCAAGGTCTTGAATGACCCGGACAAGCCTTGTTCGGGTCAGTTCGGAGGACAGCACAGTTTCATGGTAAATTTTGCGCTCGCCGATGCGGTGGCCAGGCAGGTGGGTTCCGGGACGGTCTCCTTGGAAAGTCAGCGAGAGTTCATCGGAAGGAGTCTGGGCACCAATGTCCTGACGGTCATGGATCTCCTGGCGACGCATCCGGAAGCCGGACGCAAGATGGAGCCTTGGGAGCAGGACCGCCTGATTCTCAGGACGCTCGCGGCGCTCAACAAGACCTATCAGAGCCCGTATGACACCAAAATGGCATTCCCAGTCCGTCCGGAGACGCCGGAGCATGAGCGAGAAGCGCTCCTTGAATTGGCGCGCGACCTCAAGCCTTCAGGTGTACCGGACACGGTTGCGTACCTGACCGAAGAAGAGTTGCTGCTCGCCGCAAAGGATCTTGAAGAGGTCGGTTACGATGCGCAGGCATTTCAGATTGCTCTGAGTGCTCCTCCTGCGCCTGTGGATTACTTCCACCTTTCCATTGCCCCCCGCTGACCGTTCCAGGCGCCCTCTGTGTGAAATTACGTTCATTCAGGGGCCGAATACGTGAAATTACGTGAAATTAAACTTGACTAATCCTGCGTATTTCTATACCTTCCCCCCAATTTGAGGATGTTTCCCCCCTTTCGTAGGAAAAAAGTCGTTGCTTGAACAATGGTTCCAAGGTGGGGGGACAACCTTAGAAACGAGGAAATTGCACCATGTTCGGCTCATTTGGATGGATGGAGTTACTCCTCATTCTCTTCATCGTGCTGATCATCTTTGGAGCGGGGAAGATTCCCCAGCTCGGTGAGGGGTTGGGCAAGGCTATCAAAGGGTTCAAGAAAAGCGTCAATGAAGCCGACGCGATTGATGTGACGCCGCCGCCGGCGGATGCCGCCCCGGCGCAGCCATCGCCGCTGGCCCAGGGACAGGCCCCTCAGCCAGCGCCGGCTCAGCAGGAGCAACAAGTCAAGCAAGGATAGAACTAGAAAGAAGGCAAGAGGCGCGAGGCCAGAGGCTATGGGTGACCAGAGCATTGGGAGGGAAACGACGAGCGATGACCTCCTGACCTCTCGCCGCTCGCCCCTCACCCCTAGCCAAGGTCTTACATATGTTCGGACTAGGTGCCGGCGAAATACTGATTATCTTGGTCATCGCATTTTTACTGTTCGGTCCGAAGCAACTGCCTGAGGTCGGACGACAGGTCGGCAAAGCGGTCAAGGGATTCAAGGACACGGCGGAGGACCTGCGCAAATCCGTTGAGCCCGAGCTCAACATGATCCAGCAGGAAGTCAAGATGGCCGAGCAGGATTTCCAGGCTTCGATGAAGGAAGCGGAAGAGGAAATCAATCAGGCCACTTCGCCGGCGGAGAAGCAGAGCGGCTCCTCGGGAACGGGGAGCCCGGCATAACGATTTTGGAAGGGGGTGACCGCCTGTCCATCACTCGGCGGCGATAGAGCAACACAAACGGTTGCTCTTCCAAAAGTGAGAAATTACTGGTCAAGAAAGGAGCATTCATAGACACTACACCTGTGTTAAGAGCTGGGAATTCCAGGGAAGGCGTGGGCACAACGGCTTTCCGAACACGCAAACGAGAAAAAAGAAGTTTGTCAGTGTGAACGCGGTTGGATATCAAGTCGGCAACCTAAGGCAGGCACGAGTCGAGTGGCGAAAGGAAAGGGGTTGCCGGGAAGCTGTAATCCAATTCACAGGAGGAATGTTATGAGACGATTGCTAGGTCGGACACGGTGGTCCAGTCTTACCACCTTCTTCAGCGCGGCCCTCATGGCAGCGGGCTTGTCGTTCACAAGTGCTCCAGCCCAGGCAGC
>DATIGH010000261.1:0-6775 GCA_035454845.1 Nitrospira sp. | reverse complement strand
AAGCGATCGCGCAGGGGCTGTGGAGTTGGCGGACGGTGAGAGAGGTCATGCGACCTGCTTCGCCCGATCTTTTCATTCCGCCGGATGCATCGATGATGCAGGCGATGGAACGCATGGTCCGCACCGGTTATGTCCGGCGGGTAGTCCTCGAAGCCGGGCACCCGGTCGGGCTCGTCACCAGATCCGCGGTCGCACAGTTTCTTCAAGTACACAAATCGTGAAGCACTAGGTTTCCCGTTTCGGTTTTCGGGTTTCTCTCCGAACTCGAAACACGAAACTCGAGATGCGAAACTGTCCTCGCGAGCGACGTTTCACGGCTTCAGTCGGCGCGGGCGACGCTAATATTCTGCGCAATGGCGATGCGCACGAGATGAACGACGAGGAGAAATCCGTAGACGACGCAGAAAAACTTGAAGGTGACACGGTAGAAGTCCATCAGGATGATCGGAAGGCAGAGGGCGAACAGCAGGCTGGCAATCAACGTCATGAACGTCAAGCGTCGGCAGAATTCATACGGGGCCTCCTTGCCGATCGGTTTGAGGGCCCGGGCATAGCGTTCGGCGCGTTGGACTCGCGCCTCATGGAGGAGTGACGTGCTGGCGCCCCAGTACCGCAAATACACATAGCCCAGGACGATCACGGCCCAGGGGAGGGTCCACAACGGCCAGTAGGCGGCGTCTCCATACAGTTCACTGCTGACGAGCGTGGCGAAGGAGGGCGCATACAGCAGTCCCAGCACCAGCGGAAGAACCCGCTCGTCCTGAGGTCGTTCCCCGTCAGGGCCGCCGTGAATCAATTCGCGCTCGAAGAGCGGATAGCCGTATTTGAGCACGACCAAGGCAATGGCCGCACTCATTGTCTTGTCCGGCACATAGCGAATCCAGGTCTGAAACCAGTTGACAGCCCACCAACCGACATGTTCTCCCCAGGTCAACCCAAACAGTGATTCGAGATATTGATGGGCCATCTGTTCCCATTGCAGCACGCGGGCGTGAAGCGTTTCGGCGACCTCCGGGTTTAAGGCAAACGTCGAATGCTCGTTCAAGGCGGCCTGAATGAAAATGCCGGGCATGCTCATGGCGGCGGCTCCACCGATGCCGAAGATATAGAGAAACCAGGCATGCGACAGCGCGGAGCTCTTCCCCGTCCGCAAGTACTTTTGAAATCCTGGCTGTCTCGCCATCCATCCCCAATACATGGCCCCCGTCATGCTGACGAGCGACCAGGGGAAAATGGCGACGTCCGCTCCAGCCCCGGGGAATAAGAGCCAGTTCACCACGGAATTCGAAAGCAGGCCCACAATCGCTCCCCACCACGGCCCGAGCAGAAACGCCACCAACGCTGTTCCGGTCATATCGAGAAATAGGATGCTTTCCAGGTGCCGGCTTAAGGTAAGGCCGACATAATTCAGCAACAGCCCGGCTGCCATGATGACGCCCATTTCGTACATGAGGAGATAGGAGGTGCCGCGCAAGGGTCTCATCGAAAACACATCGACGGGGGCGAGCGGTTCGTGGATCTGACGTTCCTGGGATGTGGAGGGCTTGCGATCCTTCTTCTTCACCAGCCGGTGCCGGATGTCCATGAGCTTTTCCATCAGCGTCAGGAGGGCGACGATAAAGCCGGCGATGGTACCGCCCAGCATCAACAACTCTTTCCCGAGGTCTTCGGACATGCCCTGGCCTCCCTGGCTCAGCGAACCATTGTAATGGCGAAGAGAAGTCTCGGCCAGAAAAAGTCTAGAAGCCGACAGCGGAGATTTTAATGACTGGTGGTCGCTGAGGACGAGACCATGTCCGTGGTGGAATAGGTCCCTGCAGCGGCCGCCTGCGTTCGTTGCTGAAGCGCATGAGTGAGCTCGGCGCCGAAAAGAAACAGCAAGGCGGAGTAGTAGATCCAGAGCAGCAAGAGGATGACTTCGAGCAGCGATCCATACAAGTTTGTGTAGACGGTGGCGTATTCGTTGTACGTCACGAAAATGAGTTTGGCGGCTACCCAGAGAAGACTGAACGTCAAAGAGCCGATCATCGCTTCCCGCCATTGTGGCTTCCGCCTGGGCACGTAGCGATACAATGCACCGACGGTGAGCCAGGCCATCAAAAAGGGAAGAGTGTAGGTGAGAAACATATCGTGCGCGGCAAGGGCGATCAGATCGAGACCCCAAAGATGCGGCGCATAGGCGGTCAGTAGGTTTATGGTCTGCGTCGCGACATACGAGAGAATCAACAGCAGGCCGACGGCCCCCTGGGAGGCAACCGCGATGGCCGTAGAGATCAACGGATGGCGTTTCCAGGTGCTGTCGAAGACGACGTTGAGCGCATAATCCAACTCATAGAACACCAGCGTACCGAACCAGGCGAATGAGAGAAACACGAGCCAGCGAACCGTGTCCAGTTCTCCGATCCGTTGAAATTCCACCGCCACCCGTTCTCCGAGTGTGGGAAGGAAGCCCTTGAGAAAGCTCAGCAGGACCTGCCCGCCGATCACGTCGTGACTGACGATAAAGCTCACGCCGTAGAGGACGATGAAGCCGAGGGGAAACAGCGAGAGGAGGGAGAAAAACGCCAGCGAGGCTGCGAGGCTTCCGCACCCGTGCCGCAGGAACGATCTCGTCAGATCCAATAGCAGCCGCCAGAATGACCTTACCATCGGCATGGCCACCCTTAGCCTAGCACGACTTCACCAGTCATGCACGAACCGCCTGATGAAAAAGCGGGCTCGCTGGGCGAGGCTTTTGATCAGCCTCTCTTACTTGAGAAGCAGGACGGACTGAAGGGCGAGGCTCACCACAGGACTGGGAAACAGACCGAAGAGAATCACGCCGGCAACGGCGCACGCCAAGACGATCGACAGGGCCGGCGAAGGCACGAGATGCGACGATTCCGCCGCCGAGGTCGCGGGCTCACGCATGTACATCAGCATGACGACGCGCATGTAGTAATACGCGGACACTGCGGAAAAAATCAGCCCGACAGCGGCGAGCCAACTCAAGCCTGCCTCCACGGCGGCCATAAACACGTAAAACTTGCCGATGAATCCCGCGGTCGGCGGAATACCGGTCAGTGAAACCATGAACACCAGCATGATGAGCGCAGCGAGCGGCTGACGTTTGGCGAGACCCGTGAAGTCTTCGATCTCATCCCCTTCGAGGCCGCCCTTCCGGAACATGGCGATGACTGCGAAGGCCCCCAGCGTCATAAAGGCATAGAAGGTCAGATAGAGCATCACGCTGGCGATGCCCGACGTGCCTCCCGATTCTCCGGCGCTGCGCCCGGCGGCGGCGAGGCCGATTAATGCATAGCCGGCATGCGCGATACTCGAGTAGGCCAACATGCGCTTGATGTTCGTTTGCACGATGGCGACGACGTTGCCGAGCACAAGTGTCATGACGGAGAGCAGCACAAACAGCATCGACCAATCGGCCTTCAATCCGCCGAGCCCCTCGACGAAGACGCGGAGAAAGGCGGCGAAGCTTGCCGCCTTGGAGGCGACGGCCATGAAGGCGGTGACGGACGTCGGCGCGCCCTGATAGACATCGGGTGTCCACATGTGGAAGGGAACGACCGCAAGCTTGAACCCGAATCCCACCGTCAACAAGATCGTGGCGATCAACAGCATGGGCTCGTCGAATCCCCGTCCGGCAAGCGCTCCCGCAATGGTGCTCAATTTTGTCCCGCCGCTCAGGCCGTAGAGCAGTGAGATACCGTAGAGGAGGAGGCCGGAGGAGAATGCGCCGAGCACAAAATATTTCGCTGACGCCTCGAGTGAACGCGGTGAAGAGCGCTTGAGTCCGGCCATCACGTACAGCGATAGCGACATCAACTCGGTGCCGAGGTAAATCGTGAGCAGATCGGCTCCCGAGACCATCACCATCATCCCTGAGAGGGCGAGAAGGATGAAGCCATAATATTCCCCCAAATGGAGTCCTTCGATCTTCAGGTACGGAAGAGACATGAGAATGGTCAGACTCGTCACCCCGTAGAGGAGGAGTTTCCAAAAGCGCGCGTAGCCATCGACAATGACCAGGTCATTGAACGCCGACAGCGGAAGATTCATGACGCCGATCTGGCCTCCCGTCAAACCGATGCACAGCGCCAGGCTGCCAAGGCTGAGCCAGGCGAGGAGTTCTTTCCTCGTGCGGGGCGTCACGGGATCCAGGATCAGGACCAAGCAGGCGGCCCCGACAACAATAAGTTCGGGAAGAATGATGATCAGGTCCATGCCGTAGGACGTCATGGCCGGCGATCCTCCGGCTGAGTGCTCGATATGGCGGGTGTACCCACGGTGGCTGAAGGATGGGAAATCGGGGCGACCTTCGTTCGCGCCATCGTTTCCAACGTTTTAGTCACGGCGCTGTGCATGCGGCTGATCAGCGGGTTCGGAAACAGGCCGATCCAGAAGACGAGCAGGACCAGCGGCACGAGTGTTCCGAACTCCCTGAGACCGACATCCTTCAAATGCGGCAACTCGCGTGGCAGAGCGACGCCGAAGATCACCCGTTGCACCATGTAGAGCAAATAGGCCGCCGCGAGAATGACACCCAATGCCGCAAGCGATCCGGCCGCTTTACTCCATAGAAACGTCCCGATCAGCACGAGGAATTCCCCGACAAAACTGTTGGTGCCGGGCAGACCGAGCGAAGACAAGGCGAAGATCACGAAGAACGTGGCATACCGCGGCATCGGTTTCGCCAGGCCGACGTTGTCGGCAATCAGCCGGCTGTGGGTCCGCTCGTAAATGATGCCTACGCAGAGAAACAGCGCCCCTGTGGTGATGCCGTGATTGACCATCTGCATCACCGCCCCTTCAATGCCTTGTTGGTTCATCACGAACAGTCCGAGCGTCACGAATCCCATATGGCTGACACTGGAATAGGCGATGAGCTTTTTGAGATCGACCTGCGCGAGCGCCATGTATGCGCCATAAATAATCGCGATGATGGAGAGGGCCGCCATGAGGGAAGTCATGTCTCGGCTCGCGTCCGGCAGCATGGGCAGGCTGAATCGCACGAACCCGTAGGCTCCCATCTTCAGCAGCACGCTGGCGAGGATCACACTGCCAGCGGTCGGCGCTTCCACGTGTGCATCGGGCAGCCAGGTGTGGAACGGAAACATGGGCACCTTCACCGCGAATGCGGCGAAGAATGCCACAAACAGCCATTGCTGGACGGCGGCAGGGTACGTCACCTGGCTGAGCGCCGGCACATCGAACGTATGTCCACCGTAGAAGTACAAGACGAGGATGGCCACCAGGAGCAGCACGCTGCCGGCGAGGGTATAGAGAAAGAATTTAATGGCCGCATACAGTCGATTGGGACCGCCCCACACCCCGATGAGTAGGTACATCGGGATCAGCATCGCTTCCCAAAAGACATAGAAGAGCACGAAGTCCAGAGCGGCGAATACGCCTAGCATGGCCGCTTCCATGATGAGCAGAACCGCCATGAAGGTCCGCACTCTCGTCACGATGGACTCCCACGATATGAGCACGCATAGAGGCATCAGGGCTGCGGTCATGAGCATCAGAGGAAGACTGATGCCGTCGACGCCGAGGCTGTAATGGATCGGAGGTGATGTGATCCACGCCACATGTTCGACGAATTGCATGCGGCTTGAGGACGGTTCGAACAGCCACCAGAGAGGCAGTGCGATCAGGAAGTCCGCAATCGTTGCGGCCAAGGCTACCCTCCTGGCGTGGCGCTCGTGCACGACAAAGAGCGCGCCCGCTCCCGCCAGCGGCAGGAAGATCAAAAGGCTCAGCCAGGGAAAGGAATCGACCATTGACGCGCTCCTACAAGATCAAGAACATCGTCAAAATCGCGACCGCGCCAAGCGCCATGCCCAGGGCATAGTGCTGTGTCTGCCCGCTCTGAACGAGCCGTAACAGCCAGGCGCCCCAGGCCACCGCCCGGGCAATGCCATTGACGGCTCCGTCAATAGTGGCCACATCCATGCGCTTCCACAATTCGGCAGCGGCCGTGAACGTCGGACGGACGATGCTACGGTCATAGGCCTCGTCCACATACCATTTATGGAGAGACCACTCATAGGCCGTCCGCCACTGCTGCGCCAGGCGGTCCGGGAGTGAGGGCTGCAGCACATAGGCATAGTAGGCTCCCGCAATGCCGAGGATTCCCATCGCCGTGGCCAACAGCATGACCACGATGCTACCTCCACCCTCATGAGCACTCTCTCCGTTTTGTTCGAACACGGGTGTGAGAAATTCGGGAATGCCGACATAGCCGGTCGCAATGCTCAGGACGGCAAGGATGAGCAGCGGCACGGTCATCGTGGGCGAAGGTTCATGCACGTGATCGGCGTGGTGCGGGTCCACGTGAGAAGAGCCCCAAAAGGTCACGAAGACCAGCCGGAAGCTGTAGAAGGCCGTCAGAAGGGCCGTTAAGAGCCCGAAGATCGCCAACACCTGACCCAGTGGCCCTGCGGACCAGGCGGAGACGAGGATGTCGTCCTTGCTGAAAAAGCCCGCCGTGAGCGGAAAGCCGGCCAATGCGAGTGAGCCGATCACGAACGTCCAGTAGGTGATCGGCAGCCGGTCTTTCAAGCCGCCCATGCGGCGCATGTCCTGCTCATGATGTAGGGCAATGATGACCGAGCCGCAACCCAGGAACAGCAGCGCCTTGAAGGCTCCGTGGGTCAGGAGGTGATACATGCCCGCGGCGTACGCGCCCAGCCCGCAGGCCATCATCATGTATCCCAGCTGGCTCATGGTCGAGTAGGCAACGATCCGCTTGATGTCTGTTTGCGTCAGCGCGATC
>DATIGH010000260.1:0-7309 GCA_035454845.1 Nitrospira sp. | reverse complement strand
TGATCATCTCACGAATACACCGCGGCAAGTGCCGATGTTTCAAGCGTTGGGATTTCCGGTGCCGCAGTTCGGTCATCTGCCGATGATCCTGGGCGCCGATAAGGCGCGGCTCTCCAAAAGACACGGTGCGACCTCCATCATGGCCTACAAGGAGATGGGTTATCTTCCCGAGGCCATGGTGAATTATCTTGTCCGTCTCGGATGGTCGCACGGCGATCAGGAGCTCTTCACGAGGTCCGAATTGATCGAGAAGTTTAACTGGAATAATGTTCAGACGTCTGCGGCCGTGTTCAATCCCGATAAGCTGCTGTGGATGAATGCCGAATACATCAAGACAAACCCTCCCGAGACCGTGGCGCTGGCCTTGGTGCCCTTTCTGAAACAGGCCGGTTTGCTTGACGAAGCGCACTCTGTGCCACACAAGTGGCTCGTGCAGCTGGTGGTATTGGTCCGTGAGCGCACGAAAACGCTCGTGGACATGGTGGAGTGGGTCAAACCGTACTTCGGCGAAGCGGTAGTCTGGGATGAGGAGGCGGCGAGCAAATTTTTAACCCCGGCGACCGCTCCGGCATTGCGGAAGCTCATGGAGCGCTTTCAATCGTTGCCCGGATTTTCGAAACAAGCATGGGAAGAGCAGTTCAAGCGGCTCGTTGAAGAAGAAGGGATGAAGATGGGGCAGTTGGCACAGCCGGTGCGTGTCGCGTTGACCGGGCGCACTGCCAGTCCCGGCCTGTTCGATGTCATTGAGGTGCTGGGCCGGGACCGCACGCTGTTTCGCCTCGAGCAAAGTCTCGCGCGTGCGGAGAGTGCGCATGCTTGACGGATCGAGCGGTCGTGTATTAGGTTGAACGCCGGTTGGGGGATCGTCTAGCGGTAGGACGTCAGTCTCTGGATCTGACTACCTAGGTTCGATTCCTAGTCCCCCAGCCAATAAATTCTCCCTTCGCATTCAGACACATCTGTGACCCGTACCGCGCTGGGGGATCGTCTAGCGGTAGGACGCCAGCCTTTGGAGCTGGCTACCTAGGTTCGATTCCT
This sequence comes from Nitrospira sp., assembly GCA_035454845.1. GTDB lineage: Bacteria > Nitrospirota > Nitrospiria > Nitrospirales > Nitrospiraceae > Nitrospira_C. Next base: position 6,271 of record DATIGH010000260.1, on the reverse strand, counting down.
AGTCCCCCAGCCACATTTCATCTCTTCCACAGGTTTCAGTCCCCCTCAGGCGGCAATCAGGCGTCCGGTGTCGTCATTTTTTACCGCGGGAGCGGCAAGGGTTGCTGCCTCGTCACGCCATAGGGCGATGCCCCCGATCAACCCGTTGAGATTTGAGACGATCGTCACATTGGGAGGAAGTAAGGAGACGTCGACTTCCCGGGAGTTGCCGCCGCCGATGTAGAGTTTTGTGAAGTGAAAAATCTCTTCCAGACGCATGATGAATTTGATCAAGCGCTTGTTCCATTTTTTCTTGCCGACTTTCTGCAATGCCGCATTCCTCAATTTGTCTTTGCCGATTTCGAGATTGGGGACAAGGCGGCCATCCACAAAGAGAGACGTTCCCACGCCGGTTCCCAACGTCACGACCAATTCGACGCCGGTGCCTGATATCGCGCCGAACCCCTGCACATCAGCGTCGTTGGCGACGCGCACGGGCTTCTTCAGTCGCGACTGCAGGAGTTCCAGAATATTGAAGTCCTGCCATTCCTTCGCCAGATTCGGCGCTTGTTTGACAATACCGTTGATAATGACGCCCGGAAAGCCGATCGCCACCCGATCGAAGGTCTCGAATTCCTTGGCCAGTGAGACCACGACGTCCATGACGGCGCCCGGCAGGCCCGAGGCAGGTGAGTCTCGACGCAGCCGCTCGCTGACTGCCTTGCCAAGGTCATTCAAGACCGTTGCTTTGATCCCGCTGCCTCCTATGTCGACAACGAGCGTTCGGCGGAGCCCCGATCCATTCTCCTCGGGTTGGCTGGCATTTTCTTTAGACTTGCCGTTCTTTCGACTTTTTTGGTTCGGCATACAATCCCTCCTGACGAAGACGACTTGTCTTGACTTGGGATGACTTGTCTTCCGTTATGGGAACCATGTGATAAGAACAGGTTCAAAACACCTGATTGTGCCCGCGGCTTACGCCACCTGCAGGAGTCAGGCCAACTGTTTCAGAGCGGAACCAGCGGATGGAGTGGATGTCAGGCGGATCCGGTCAGGGACTCTAGGTGTTCGATCGCTCGTCCGCTTTATGGTCTGCTTCCTGCCCAGGGCCGGTGGGGAGTTCCATCAGCAGGTTTGGACCGGGAACGCGATACTGCTCCGCAGCCCACGTGCCGAGGTCGATCAATTGGCAGCGTTCAGAGCAGAAGGGACGCCAAGGATTGCCTTCCCAGGTAGTTGGTTGACGGCAGAGCGGGCAGGCCATGCCGGATTTTACCACACGTCTGAGATGGCAGGATCAGCTGGGACGAACGGGAAAGGTGGTCTTGGTTTGCAGAAGTCGGTACAAGCGGTTCTGGTCGATTTCCGACAAGCCAAGGAACTCAACTCCGAACTCCCCGTGTCTGCTCCAGCGAACCGCGGCAGACTCGATAGTGATGGGAGAGCCCAGGTCTGTCGCACGGATGAGAATACGAACCGCTGAACCGGTCTGCACAGCCGTCATGCTCGTCACCGCACACCCCCCAGCGGAAAGGTCGAACATGGTGCCTTCACGGATAGAGGTATTGCTTGTCGTCGAAAAGTACACCTGAAAATCGACTGGAACCCGAGGATATTGGCGACATTCGATCATCTTCGACTCCTTAGCCTTTGTGCGTCCCAGTGAGCCTGGCCTCAGCAGCAATCTAATTCTTTGTGCAAAGAGAAGCTGATTTTTCGCTGTCAGCTCAAGCCTAGCAGGGATGTCTAATCTGTCAAAGGGAAATGACGTAACATTGTGGAAGTAGGCATGTTTTGTGAGGCCTCCCGTGCTGAATGTCAACGGGAGGGTTGGCGTTTATCCAGTCTTGCCCAGGCGTCCTTCAGCGACACTGTGCGATTGAAGACCAACTGGTTGGGGCGCGAGTCGGGATCCATGCAAAAATAGCCCAATCGTTCGAATTGGAATCGGCTTCCCGGCACGGCCGTCCTCAAGCTCGGCTCGAGTCGACATCCGGTCAGCCGCTCCAAAGAGCGTGGATTCAGATAGGCCGTCCAGTCCTCGTCTGTCGGTACGCTCGACAGGTCGGTTTTCAACAGCGGATTATAGAGGCGAACCTCTGCTTCCGCGGCATGCGCCGCCGAGACCCAATGAATGGTGGACTTCACTTTTCTTTTGGCCTCGGCGCCACCACTCTTCGTCTCGGGATCGTACGTGCAATGTAATTCGATCACTTCCCCGGTTCCCGGATCCTTTACGACCCCCACGCATTTAATGATATAGGCGTAGCGAAGACGGACTTCCCGGCCGGGCGCGAGTCGAAAAAATTCTTTCGGCGGGTTTTCAAGGAAGTCATCCCGCTCAATGTAGAGAGTCCGGGAAAAGGGAATTGACCGTGTTCCGGCCGACGAGTCTTCAGGATTGTTGACGGCTGGCAGCTGTTCGGATGCCTCTTCCGGGTAGTTGTCGATGACGACCCTCAACGGCTTTAACACGGCCATCACCCGTGCTGCGCGCTTGTTCAGGTCCTCCCGGATAAAGTGCTCGAGCAGTTGCATCTCTACCACTGCGTCTCGTTTGGACACGCCGATGTGGTCGCAAAACGCCCGAATGGCTTCCGGAGTATAGCCGCGGCGTCGAAGACCTTTCAGCGTGGGGAGACGAGGATCATCCCATCCTGCCACTTGCTTGTTCTCGACGAGTTCCAACAATTTTCTCTTGCTCATGACCGCATGGGTGATGTTCAGCCGGGCAAACTCGATCTGTTGTGGACGATCCGATGTTCCGGCCTCCGCGACGACCCAGTCGTACAATGGCCGATGGTCTTCGAACTCGAGCGTGCAAATCGAATGTGTGACACCTTCAATCGCATCCGAAAGCGGATGAGCAAAGTCATAAGACGGATACATCGACCACGCCCGGCCTGTCCGATAGTGCGCAGCGTGGCGGATGCGGTAAAGTACCGGATCCCGTAGATTCAGATTCGGTGAGCCCATGTCGATCTTAGCGCGGAGGACGTGCGTTCCGTCGGGGAATTCGCCTGCGCGCATCCGATGAAAGAGATGGAGATTTTCGTCCACGGACCGGTCGCGGTAGGGACTATTCTTTCCTGGTTCGGTCAACGTACCTCGATATTGTCTCATCTCCTCGGCCGAAAGGCTGTCCACGTAGGCTAATCCCTTGTTAATCAGGTGCTCGGCGATGGTGTACAGCTGTTCGAAGTAATCCGATGCAAAGAACAGGTGCTCCCCCCAATCAAATCCCAGCCAGCGGACATCCTCCTTGATCGACTGGACGTATTCGGGATCTTCGGTGGTGGGATTCGTGTCGTCGAATCGTAAGTGACAGACGCCATCCGGGTGCTCCGCGGCCAGACCGAAATTCAGACAGATGGATTTGGCGTGACCGATATGAAGATAGCCGTTCGGCTCCGGCGGAAACCGGGTCACGACCCGGCCGCCGTGTTTCCCTGCCGCCCGGTCCGCGGCGACGATTTCCCGGATGAAATTGGATGCACTGGTTCCCTCAGGCACGGTCTTTCCGTAGCCTCCGTGGTGACCACCCCATGAATTGAAGGATCTCCGGGCAGTTCTACCATAAGAGCCGCACGGGGGAGAAGAGCCCGATGCGAGCATCGGGAAGCGGATGATGGTCTTCAGGCGGCCTGGTGGGTCGAGAACTGCATGACGTTGAAGTCTTTTTGAGCGATCAAGTGCCCTTCCATCCTGAGACGGAATTCGTAGCGGCCGGGTGCCGGAAAGATCAGCGATGGGATATTGATGCCGAAGTCTGAGATCTGCAACCGGTCGGCGATGACGATGTTGGGAAGCGTGGCACGGCACACGAGTTGTTCAGTGTTGAGGTACGTGAGATCGATGTCGAACTGGTACGTGCCTTCAGCATCCGTGAGACAGAAGTACAACCCCATTTGTTGATGCTGAAATGGAAAACTCACGGCCTGGAGATGCGTGAACAGACCGATCAAGCTCTTTTTCTTCGTCATGCTGTCCTCGATGACTTGGTCGCAGACGAGAAACGCTTGAACGCTCGGTTTGATGAAGTCCGACATGACACCTATTCTACGGGAGTCTGATCCGCTGTCAAAGAGATATGCCACACTTAACCGATCGCCGCGGCCCCCCCACGACCTTCGACCACGTCACCAAACATCGTGAGGCTCGTGCCGATCCGGCAATAGTGTGGGCTGATCGACACCACCTCGCCTTTATGGGTGTGAAAATGCGCGTTGGTGAAGCGGATCTTCCGTCGTTGAAACAAATAGACCTCGATGACCGTGTGGCCGGTGGCCCGTTCGGAAACGGTGACCGTGAGTGGATCGTCGAGAGTCGGGTCTGCAGGGGCGGTCACGCACACGGCGAAGCGGCTCGATCCGGCAGCCGATAGTTGGTTGCGTCTGAGATGTCCAATGCGCTGGCCCTGCTCATCGTACAAATCCATTGTCAACAACAATGCCGGCGGGTCTGTTTGGATTTCCAGTACAATCTGTTCTTTCCCTTGTAACTTAACGACGCCGTTCGTGGCTCGAAAGATGTTTGAGCCGACGTGCAACTCCAAGCCAACTTCTGGTTTTTCCACTTCAACGAGGAGTTCGGCGGCTTCGTCAGAATCCATCATGTCGGCGTCGGTTTGAAACGGATTGTGCATGAGGCGGACCTTTACCTGAGAGCGGGGTAAGAGACTTGTCGCGACAAGTGACGATGGGCGAAAAATAGGCTAAGTGATCGGCTCTGTCAAGGTGCCGGGATCAAAAAAATCGTAGCCGTCGCGCGAGCCCACCCTCAAGGTTAGACGGTGCCCTCTTGCTTGGGATCTTGGTGGTTTCGTCACGAACCCCTGCGCCATACCTTGGCAGGCGTCGCGTTGAAACCCCTTGGACCCTGTGGTAAAGTCGCCGCTCTGCTAGCTGCCTTGCCGTTGCGACCTGCACTGGGTCCCATCGTCTAGCCTGGCCTAGGACGGAGCCCTCTCAAGGCTCAGACACGGGTTCAAATCCCGTTGGGACCACCAAACCGCACTTCGTGAGAGCCGCCCGCTATTCAGGCGCAGCCTCTCTTCATTGCGCGGGCGGATAAACACCTCAGGTAGAACTCTTCTTTTGTGCATCGCCGCCAAGCCTGTCGCTTGTCGCTGCAGGGTCTGCGGCGTTTTCCTTCCCGATCCGAGTACTCTCACGGAGCAGTCAAAACGAGAGGCCGTCCCCTCCTTTTTTCTTGAGGTGGCACCTCAGGAGAGTTGTCTTGAGTGAAGGCGTATGACGATATTATGATCGATCATGAATTGGTAAGGAGGGTTCATAATGGCCACCACGACGATTTCATCAAACTTCCAAATTGTCATCCCGAAGGAGGTGCGGGAAAAGCTCCATCTTGCCCCTAGCCAGCGCTTGCAGGTGGTTGAAAAGGGTGGGGTCATCACTCTGGTGCCGGAAGTGCCCCTCAAATCGCTCAAAGGAACGCTCAAGGGTATGTCCAAGACGGATCTTCGTGAGAAGAAGGACCGATTGTGAAGGTCTTGTTGGATTCCAGCGGGTGGATCGTTCTTTACGGGCGGCCCACTCGCTGAATGCTATGGCTCGTATCTCAGCCCTCGGTATGCAGGTCGGCTCAGTGCGACGCAGGTCATCCCCCTGACAGACTCCATCGCCTTTCTGGCTGCTGACTTGAGTTTGCGGCATGGTTTGGCGATGGCCGATGCGATTGTGTGTGCGACTGCGAAAGACCAGGAGGCTGAAGTCGTAACGGGCGACGCGGATTTGAAGAACCTGCCAGGAGTGGTTTACGTGAAGTAAGGTGCTACGAAGAGGACGGTCTATTTACAGTTCATGAATTCACACCAAAGGTCTTCTACTTTGTAGCGCTCATGCTCGAGCTTGAGCTGAGGCCCGCCCGCTATTCAGGAACCCTGTAGCCCCCTCAACTTCCTAACCCAGGCGCTCGTCCGTACGCATTTGAACCGTCTTGGCCTACCCAATAGTGGCTCTTTCAGGGAGGACAACGAGCCGGCTTGGTTGGTACAGTCGGTTACTTTTGGACTGCTGGTTTGTCCTGTTCTGGTAGCAGCGTCGTAGAAAAAAGAAGGCGTAATCACGTGACGTCGAAAAGATACACATATGTGGGAGCGATCCTGGCGATCGTCATGTTCGCGCTCACATCACTCAGCTGTGCGGAGTTCGAACAGCGGGATAAACGTTTCTATTATCGCGCGCTCTGGAACTTCGCCTTGAGAGAAAATCTCAAAGAGCTCGATATTGAGTTCAACGGCGTCGACTTCGGGCATTCCCATCTCTATGAA
>DATIGH010000259.1:0-6375 GCA_035454845.1 Nitrospira sp. | reverse complement strand
TTCGCCGTCGTGTGGGCGTCGCCGGCAAAGCCGTTCGAGGCCAGAAACATTCCCGTGGCGGCGACCAGAGATACACAACCCATCTTGAACGCACTCTTCGCACTCATAATGCCCTCCTTGTTGTGTGAGTACTGTGCGGGTGCTGACTCGTTCAGCGTTGCACCACTCGCATCTGCATGTCTGTCGTGGTGGTCAGGAAATCCTTACAGGCAAGCGGGCAGCATGTACTGGCGAGGGTGAGGAGCGCCTGACGAGTTCCACTTAGCGCACATAGCCACAGTTGAAGATGCAGCGCTTATCGTTCTGATGATGGAGTTTTGCGCAGAGCACGCGATGGACACCGGGAATGCGGATGTAGCATTCTGCGGCGAGCAACATGCCAATCAGGGGTGCGGTGAGATAAATCCAGAAACTGGTCCAAATATGTGCTGGGAGTGCAGACGCAAATGAGCGAGCCGGATTCATGCTCATTCCGGAAAACGGCGCTTCAACACTAATATACGTGGCGACAAGACAACCAGCGAAGACACCGGTCCACCCATTGAGCGCCACACGATTGGAGACGAGGAGCACGACCAGCATAAGCCCAAACGATATGGCCGCTTCGGCGACAAACGCGATACCGGTTCCGTCGTGACCCGGCACTGTGACCACATAATTCACCGCCGGATGTTGGACAGCCATACCCATCGCAACCGCGCCTATTACCAGACCGACTGCACCACCAACAAACTGAGCGACGACATAGCAACCCGCATCGATACCATGAATCTTTCCGAGACGGAAAAAGGTCAGCGTGACAGCCGGATTCAAGTGTGCGCCAGATCGTTTACCCCAGGACGAATAGATAAGGGCGATCGCGGTCCCTCCCATGGCCAGTCCGATCATGACCCGTCGCGTGGTCGGATTGGGCAGCAGCTCATGTAATGGCGACTGCGGATACTCGAGCAACGTGGTCACCATCACGGCGGAGATCATGAAACAACCTAGCCCGGCAGCTTCCATCAGATACTCCGGCCAGTGCGTCCGAACCACTGTTAAACAGCTTGGAGAATGCATGTGGTTTATTTCGTGTCCAAAGGAATGCACTGCGGGAGAGGCGCTCGCATCGATGGCATCGCGAGCCCGAGACGCAATCGCCACTCAAGAACCTCGACTCGTTGGCTCAGCCACCAGCAGGCGGCTCGCCAGCGGATCTCCTGCATGCCGAGGCGGATGTGTTCCCATGTCCAGTAGATGGTGGTCGCCATGAGTGTTTCCTCACCTAGGCGATGGGTCGCACAACTCGAAGGCTTCTTACACCACGACGTGCAATAAGCAACCGGCACACGCGCTGTTGTCGGACTTAGTGTGACAACGTCTGATGGGCACGGAACGCAACGAGAGAAGGATCAGACGCCGGAAGGCTGAGGAGCGCCTCTTTCGCCTGATCGGCGTAATAGACCAACTCCGAGCTCGAATATCGGGAAATTAAGCGCTCGTACAACGTGCGTGCTTGAGCCACTCGCTCCGCGGCCACGAGCCGTGCAGCGGTTCGTAGCATGCAGGCTGCAGTAAGGGCATTTGGATCGACTGCCGTGCGAAGCGGCTGGCTCATGACATGATGGCCCCATCCCTTCATCCAGGAGGGCGGTTCCGTGCCTGTATGCATCGCGTCTTCGAGTTGACCAAGGATTAAGACAAGCTCTTGCAGATCGCTGCTGACGCTGCACCGCTGATACCGTTGCCAAAGCGGCATGATGGGTATAAGAGCAGTTTCTGTTGGCTCGGTGAGGCGTGAGAGAGCCTGGCACCCGCTGAGGAGCACTGTCACTATGATCAGATAGATTGTCCAGCGCATGGACATCTGTCGGACACAGCTCAGTACTCTTACAGGTAACAGGGCTTGAGGGAATCAGCGGGAGAACAGCATTACGCCCTCGTAGGTCCGGTTACGTAGGCACCACAATTCACGGCAGCTTATGGAGAGCCGTATACTCTCGAGTCATGAAACTGGCTGGTGACTTTCTCAACAGTTCTACTGCTCAGCTCACTACCTTGCTCAATCGCGCCGTGACGGACGTTCAGGCATGGCTTGCTTCTTTTTCCGCGGATCGGACGACGTCTGCATGCCCTTATCGATGCCGGCGGCAACGGGTGGCCCGGGACGGATGGATGGATCAGGCGCTGAGCCGGGCGGGCTGGTATCCTTGGCAGTGCCAACAGTGCCTGAAATGCACATATTTCCGCCGTCGTTGCTGAACTTGCCCTCCGGAGCCACGACCATCTCAGTCTGACCTGGTGAAGTTTCCGACAGACAAGCGTACAATCGGCCGAAATTTTCAACCGTACGTCATATGTCTCTCCTGACCATTGTCTTGATTATCGTAGTGATTGCCGTTGCTGTCGTCGCCCTTCAGTGGCGTCGAGCGCAGCGTAGAATGGCGCAAGCTCGAGCACAAGCCGCGTGGCTCAATAGGGAACTCGAGCGGACCGATTCTCAGCTAGAGGCAGTGGAAATTTGGTCTGACGAGCAAATTGAGCGAAATGACCGCGAACTTGGGCACTCGATTCTTGAGCGAGTCGGCAGAGACCTCGCCGCCGATGAATCGCCGGAGGCCGGACGCCTCCGTGCCTTTCTTGCGAAAATCCACCCTCCAAGTACCAATAAGGAGCAAAGCACTCCAGAGGATCTTGGGCGAGCATGGTTTGCCTGCCTGCAGATCCTCGATAAGGATCCAGCCTCGGAGTTGGCGCAATTATTTAAAGCGCTGAATGATGCTTGGACGGCTACTCGCGAAGGTCAGGCACAGCCCTGATTCACGCACCATTGACGACCACGATACGGTCATGCCAGGTAACGGTTCCGGTATGCGTGGCGCAGGAGGAAAGGATCTGGAGGAGAGGGTAGGATTCGAACCTACGGTCCAGTGAACTGGACAGCAGCCCTTCGGGAAAAAGTTCATAGCAGAAGTGGCTGCTCGATTTTGGCCTCTCTCGCACCTCTCCCAGATCTTATTCTGATCCTCATTTCGTTATATAGACGGCCCATGAAGATCACCCGAGATCTCAATGAAGGTTTTTTCATCGCCCCTTCTTCCCCGTTCCCTGACGGTCAGTTTGGATCCGGCTTTAGGATCTGCCCTGGAGTCGTCAACAGATCGGAAGGCAGCTTGGCGGCGTTCACCAGAATGTCGTAGGCGAGGCGGGCGAAGCCCGATACACCTCCGCCTATGCTTTCCGCAGGCAGCATCCGGACGTCGGGGTTTTCCAGCGGGCCCGTGACCTCGTAAAACGTGGCGCCCAGACCCTCACGTTTCCCGGAAAGCAAACGCCCAATCAGAGGGATCTTCCCCAACAGCGTCGAGTACGATTGTAAGGGGTTCATCGCCATGGCCAATTCGAGGCGATCAGCCACGGCATCATAGCTTCCGGCTCCGCTGATCCTGAGAACCGGCCCATCAAGATACAGCTCTTTGACTGTGACGAGGCCCTGTTCAACGGCGAACACTCCCGAAAGGCGACGAAATGGAATTCCGTCTCGGTCCAAATCGACGTCGTTTCCGACGAGCGCCGGCAGATTCACGAGCTTGAGCATTTTGCCGATCATGGGGGACTGATAGATCCTCCCATCTTCGATGAGCACTCGGATGTCGGTCAGACTGGTCAGACTCTCTTTAATATGAGGACCTGCCTCTTCCGCTCTCATTCCGCCGTCCACGGAGAGCCGGCCCTTGAGACGGTTCTCTCGTCCAAACAGGCCGAGCACATGGCCCACCGGAACTCCGGTGACTTTCGAGAAGCCTTCGACGGTCGGTGCGGTGCCTTCCGGCCAGCGACCCGTGAACTGTCCTGTGAATGTGCCGTCCTTGGTATCGGCGGTCAGCCCGTCGAGACGAAGCAGTCCATCGGTCACCAAGACACGGCCCCTCACATCGGTGAGTTCAAGCTGTTGGTAACGCGCCCGTTCGATCTTCATTGACGCGGTCACGGTGACCGCCCCAAGCCATGAGGACGGCTCGTTCACCGTCTTCTGTTCAGGAGGTGCATTCGGAGAGAGGAGATCGAGATTGAGATTCGGAGAGACCACTTCGAGTTCCAGGCTCGGCGCCCCTCGCCATCGCGTGATGGTGCCTGATGTCCGGACAGCGCTGTCACCGGCGGTGAACCCGGCCTGTGAAATGCGCACGGTATCGTCGTTGAACGCCAAGTCAACTGCCAGGTCTCGGAACGGATACTTCACTTGAGACAATGTCACGGTGCCGTCGGCCAATTTCATCCACCCGTCGATCGCCCAAGCCGTCCAATCCTTGCTCGCTCCCTTGACGCGCATCGTGGCCGATACGGTTCCTGCCGTCACTGGTCCCAATGCGAATCCCGGCGGTAAGTTCCCGACTGCGGTCGGTTGCAGGTGAATCGTCCCGTCGAACGACGGTTGGTCACCCAGACGCGCCGACCCTCGGGCGGTCACACGCGCCGGCGGCACCACCACGTCGACCTTTTGCACCTCAAGAACGTTGGTCGGAGACAGACGGGCTCTGAACTCCACTGCGGTCGGTATGCCTGCCCCCTTGTGCAGGCCATGCGTGTGTAGTTCAACATCCTGCAGGTCCAGCAGGCCGACGATTTGTGGTGCCGTCAACGGTCCGGATAAGGTTGTGCGGAGATGAATCGGACCACTCGATTCGGTCTGGAATGATCCGTCCCGATCGTCGGCCAACTGGGCTACGAGCTCTCCGGCGCTCATGTCGACGAGAAGTTTGACATCATCAAATCTCGCGGTCTTGGCAAGATCGATTCGCCCCGAAGCCTCGACCGGCACGGCGCCAAGGCGCCAGCGAAGTTTTTCAATCTCCACTCTGCCCGGCAGAATGTCCACCTGGCCGCTGAGCTGACGGACCGGCAGCGGCAAGGGCGACGCGCGAAACGCCAGTTCCTGCGCCTCCACTCGACCCTTGATCAGTTGAATGCCGCCATCTTTGAGCGGACCGGCCGCGTGAATCCACAGGTCCAGATTTCCGTCGACCTCTTCCACGCCGCTGAGGGACTCGGACACCCCGGCCGAAGGCCATACGGCGGAGAGCAGCCGGATCAGCGATTTCGCGTCAGCGTTGCCCGCCGCCGTGAGATCTATCGCGGGCGAGTCGCGCAGATCTGAAACCACAGCGGTTGCCTCAGTGACCTGCACGCCATCCGAGGTCGCGTGCACCTCAGTCACACCTAGTTGCTCGGGGTTCAGGACGATGCGGGCGGACAGGTCCCGGATTGGCGTCCTGCCGGATCCCACAATGAGCGCTCCATTCGTGAGCATCGCCTCGGCCCTCCACTCCGGCTGAGACGAAACGACTCCGCTACTCGTGACGGTCGCGCCCAGGAGTGTCAGCGTGCCACCGGGTTTGTCTTCAGCAATGCGGATCTGCCATGAGAGTGGGATCCAATCGATCGGTACCTCATGGAGCAGCTGCTGAATGGTCACGGGTCTTGATGCCACCGTCAGGGCATAGCTCGTGGTTTCCGTGCCGAGTCCCGCAAGGTTGGCCGATCCCGTCAACATGAGGGCGCCCGATTCAATGGAGAACGTCTGCACGACGAGCTCGTGTCCTCCTTGCCGAGGGACGAGCAGGACGTCGGCCGCGATGTGAGCCGTCCCGGGCAAGGCGTCGGCCGTCGACCGCGGCAGGAAGACCGCGGCCACCTCTCTAAGTTCGATGCCTCCCGCCTGCACGGCACCTGAGAACTGCCAGGGGCTGGCGAGGCGAGTGCCGGGATGCTGGCCTGCGACGGGTATCACGACACCAACAAGACTGATGGTCGAGAGTTGTGACGTCGAAGGCAAAACCGCCGAAACGTTCACCTCCGCTCGCTGGGACGACTGATCGACGGTCATCCAGGCTTGCACGCCGGTCAACGCTTGGGTTTTCGGTCCGTCTCTCCTGGATTCATCGACAAGACTGATCGTCCCCTTCGTGACTTGGAGGTCCATCACGGGCAGAGTGGGTGGATCAGAGACGCGCGCCTCGGCCACTCGGGTCCGATCCATGGATGAAAGCAAAGGAATCGACCAATGGCCATGTTCGTCACGCCGCACGACGATCCATGGGGCTTCGATCAGCAGTTGTTCGACGGCCCCGCCGCCGCGCAACCACGATGACACATTAAGCGTCACGTCGATCCGATCTGCGCGAAAGACATCAGCGGACGAGTCCGCAGGGCGGCCCGCGACGTTCGCAACGCTCAGCCGCATTCGCGGAAGCAGTGAAATACTCATGTGCTCCGCGGTGATCGGTTGCCCCAGCTGTTTCTGCACCCTGTGAAGGAGGAGTTCTTTGAGGAGATAATCGGGAAGGATTTGCAGCAGGAGAAAGGCAAGCACAGTCATGAAGATTCCGAGGATCA
>DATIGH010000258.1:0-6032 GCA_035454845.1 Nitrospira sp. | reverse complement strand
CTGGCTGAGGCGAGGATGGTCAGTGCCGAATGCAGCGGCATGCGCATCATCTGTGTATACGCACCGAACGGCCGCCTCGTGGGTTCGCCGTTTTATGAAGCCAAGCTCGTGTGGTTCGACAAGTTGGCCCGCTGGATCAACGAGGTCGTCACTCCGGGTACATTGGCCGTCATCGGCGGTGATTTCAATGTGGCACCCGAAGACATCGATGTGTGGGACCCCCGCGCCTGTCATGGCGGGACGCACGTTTCGGAGCACGAGCGGCAGGCCTTCGCGCGACTTTCGAGTGCGGGATTCGTCGATGCGTACCGATTGCATCATCCGGAACCCGGGCGATACACCTGGTGGGACTACCGCGCCGGCAATTTTCATAAAAACATCGGCATGCGCATCGACCACTTATTGGTGACCACCTCCTTAGGACCCCGCGTGGTCTGGGCTGAGATCGATCGCGAGGCGCGGAAGGGAAAACCGATACCGTCCGATCATGCCCCGCTGGTCATCGATCTCGACAGCCCCGGCCATCCGTTCGACGCCGGCTGGGCTTCGGCAGAATCGCGCATTGCGTCGCGCTCACCGAAGCAGCGATGAGAGCGGCCGTTCGAGAGAGAGTAAGTACTGCTTCCGTCGCAACCCACCCCCATAGCCGCCAAGCTCCCCGTTCTTGTTGACCACACGGTGGCATGGAATCAAGATGGCGATTCGGTTAAGCCCGTTTGCACGGCCCACCGCCCGTACTGCCGTCGGATCCCCAATTGCAATCGCTATCTGCTCATACGAGCGAGTCTCTCCATAGGGAATGGCCAACAACTCTTTCCATACCCGACGCTGAAATGGCGTACCGGGATAGACCAACGGAACCGAAAATGCCCTCAAGGAGCCGGCAAAGTATTTTGCGAGTTCGCCTTGCAGCCTTTCGAGGTGTTCGTTGGATCCGGGGGCAACCGGCGCGTCGAATAGCCTCTGCACCGCGGCCAACTGCGCCTCCAGCATCCGCCGGTCGGTGAACTCGAGGAGGCAGATCCCATCGTCCGTCGCTCCGGCCACGAGAGGACCGAGCGAAGTACGCAACCAGGACAAAAGCACGCACTTCCCGTCCCGGTACCTACCGGGGGGTTTGCCGAAACTCCTGGAGAACGCATCGCGAAAACCGCTGTGCGACTCGTACCCGCTGGCGAATACGGCAGTATCCAGTGCCCCGTCTTCTCGAATCTGACTCAAGATCCCAGACAGCCGCCGGGCTCGGGTGAACGCCTGGAACGTCATACCGTACCGACGCAGGAAGTAGCGCCGAACCGTGCCCGGGTCGATCCGCCGGGCTCTCAAGTCGCCGTCCGTAATCCGGGAGGACGGGTGGCGCTCCACGTCATCGAGCAGAGTCGCGGCCCATGGTGGTCGATCATCCAGCTCCAGCGGTCGGCACCGCTTGCACGGGCGGTATCCCGCCACGAGAGCGGCTCGCGCGGTCGGGAAGTACTCGACATTCTTCGGAAGCGGCTTCCGTGCCGGACACGTCGGTCGGCAAAAGATCCCGGTCGTGCGAATGCCGAGGAAGAACAGGCCATCATAGGAGGCGTCCCGCTCGAGGTACGCCTGCTGCATTTCAGCGGTCGGCAGTACTGTATCCATGGCAAGAGTCTACTCGGTTGGTCCAATCCTGTTCCACCGGTTTTCAGGCGTGGATGTCGAGAATTTGCAGGCGACTTCTTCAATCGAACTGGCGCCGAATCTTGATTGCGGTCTGGGGGGGTCTTAGTTTAATTCAGAGCGTTGCGGTCAGCCAGCGCCCCCCCGCAGAGTCAGCGGGCCATATACCCACCTGAAGACCCCCAACACGGGAACTGCCAACACCGCTGCAAAAAGAAAGATGACAGTCAATACCATGAGAGGATGATTGGTAAACGCCTCGCGGAGCCATTCGATGTGGGCCGGCGTCAGTCGTGCCTGCAGACTCGGCAGGAGAATGTGCATGACAAGCAGGTAGATGATCCCACCGGTTGCCGCGCTTGCCACGATGGCGAGCAGCAATCTACGCCGCATGTCGGGCGCTAAGGACCGACCCGCTTCCGGGTTGAGGCTATGCATCGTAAACCTGTTCACTAGGTGCCGTTAATACTAACTTACCTTCGCGTGCGGAGTCCGCTCCCAGCAGAGATGCTTGGCATCGTTAGTTCCATCGTGAATGATCGGCTTGTAGTCGAATCCGACGAACCGTTGCTTCAACTCATCCCAGATGCCATCGAAACCTATGGCCTCTGTGGGAAACGAACAACCTCCGTGCTCTCCTTCCAATAGGAGCCACTCGTCGGGAAGCCGTGGACCATCGGAGGTCGTCACGTACCAAATACGGTTTACATCCTCCCATCGGATCGACTCTCGCCGTCGTCTCGGATGTTCGCAGGCAACTTCATCCTTGGTCATCACCAGCCGATAGTCGCAGGTCACCCAAGGCTTTGAAAACCACGGTTCAAAGATGGCGACCAAGAGACACACACCGAAGAACCCTGCGATGAGCCAGCCGTCTGAATTGTCTGAGGCAATCGCCATCACGCCAATAGCAACGAAAAGGGCCGACACGATTAGCGTGAACAGTCGCATGGGGTCAGAGACGTTGGCCTTCTCCATACCCAGAATTGTAGACGCCGCGGGTTAAAACTCAAACGGAGTTTTTGAATTCTGAAGGAAGAAGCTGGGCTTCGGCGGATTCGCGAATTGCGACGCGCACACGAAACCAGTGATGAGAGAGATCCTTTCTTTGGGCCGCGTTGATTCCGAGATCCCAAGCATCATATGATGCTCTCCAAGATCGCTCGCTGTATTCATAAGATCACTCAATCACTAGCTAGGAGGCTGCACATGTGGAACATGCAGAGAGTCGCGGGGTGTATCATCGCTGTCGTAGTCGGCGGAGCCGTCGTGCTGGGGACTGCGACGCTAACCGTAGCGGATGAAAAGGGGAAGGGAAGCGGAGCGCACAAGCACTTCAAAGGCGAAGTCATCGAAAAGGGTGGCGGGCTGGCCGTCAAAACAGAACAGGGGACGACGCTCCAACTCAGTGAAAATGAGGCACGCCGCCAAGGTCGCCAGTTCAAAGCGGGCGACAAGGTGGAGGTATCGGTCAACGAGAACAACGCCATCGTCGACGTCCACCTGGAAGGAGAAAAGGGCACACACAAGTTTGTCACGGGAAAGCTGGTACACGTCGGCAAAATGAAGAAAGAAATCAAGCTGCAGACGGCGGAGGGCGACCAATCCTTTCCGCTCCTCTTGCAGGAAACGAAAACTCAAAACATTCCCGAAGGAACCGAAGTCACCGTTGAGTTGAACGAGGCAGGGACCGTCATCGATTTGCACAAGGGCAAGCACATGGATCAGAAAAAACAGTAAGCCAAGGCCCGCTGATCTTCGACCAGCGGGCTTCCTTCAGTCTCCTCGCCGACCAAGTCGTGAGCTCTCAATACAGGCGCTGCGGGTCTCAACGACCGCAGCGCATTCATGACCCTCGCGCTTCGAGCACGAGATTAAACGGCGTTTGGGTGGCGCGGCGCACGCTCCGAAAGCCGCCCTTCAGAATCACCTCTCGGAGGCGCGCCTCCCCTGCCTGCGCGCCCAAGGCCGGTCCATTGGAGTGCAGCGACGCCGGCACGCAGACCATCGTCGAGGCCGCATAATAGACCCGCCCGACAGGATTGAGATTGTCTTCCACCTTGTCCCCGGCGAACGGCTCCACGATCATCCAGGTGCCGTCCGGCGCCAGCGTACGCCTCACCCACTTGGCCGCGCCCACGGGATCGCCCATGTCATGAAGGCAGTCGAAATGCGTCACGAGGCCATAGTCGGTTCCCGAATACTCCGTGGACTTGGCCACCTCGAAGGTCGCGTTCTGTATACCCGCTTCCTTGGCCTGCCGTGTGGCCGCTTGGATCGACGGCTCGTGATAGTCGAAGCCGATAAAAGTGGATTCGGGAAACGCCTGTGCCATCAGGATGGTCGAGAAGCCGAACCCGCACCCGACGTCCGCCACGCGGATGCCGGCCTTGAGCTTCGCCTCAACGCCGTCGAGCGCCGGAATCCAGTTCGAGATCAGGTTGCCGATGTAGTTCGGACGGAAGAACCGCGCCGTCCCTTCGAAGAGCTGGTGATCATGTTCGTCCCACCCCAGCCCCTTCCCGGTTCGGAAGCGCTGTTCAATCTTGGGATTGGCCGCGAAGCCCGCCGCGATGCCTTGAAAGGCGCCTGGGAGAAAATATGGGCTGTCCTCCTCGGCCAAGGCCACCGCCTGCTCGGGCGGCAACGTGTAGCGCCCGGTAACGGGATCGTAGGTCACATACCCTCCGGCGGCCTGATTGCCGAGCCATTCCCTGATGTACCGCTCGGCCGTTCCTGTCGCGTTCGCCAACTGGGCCGGTGTCGTCGCACCCAGCATCGCCATCGCTTTGTATAGGCCTAGCTTATCGCCCAGGAGCACCATATTCGCGCTCCACGCTGCCCCGATATCCACGACCGCCTTGCCCAAAAATTCGTTCAGCTTGTCATGATCGATCACCATAATGGCCTCCATGTTGAGTCTGTAACTCATGGTTGTACTGATTCCGTCAAGCCCGCACGCCGATGACTTCAAGATATTCGCCATAGACCGTGGTGGAGTCCGGTCCCGCCTGGTTATGGTCGGCCCACAGCTGCTCCAATTCTGTCCGTAACTGCGCCTGGCCGGCCTCATCCAGGGAGGCGAAGCCCTTGTTCGTCGGCCCGTAATACAGCCGGAAGAACTCGACAACCTCGGCCGGCGGAAATGGATAGCTGAAGAGATACTGTCGTCTGGTGAGAGTCAGGTCCGAGAGGCCCCGACCCAGGCGCGCCCGAACCGTCTCCTCGTCACCCCACAAGACCGGAGACGGCATTCCCGACGGCGCGATGAATTTCGAAACCGCCTTGAACATCTGCCCGATGAAGCCCTGCGGTGTCCAATTCGCCATGGCGATCGTGCCGCCAGGGACGCAGACACGCAGCAATTCCTGCGCAACGCGATTGGGCGCGGGCGCGAACATGGCACCGATAAGACTTCCACCACGTCGAACTGTGCGTCGTCAAACGGTAAGGCCTCCGCATCCGCCTCTTCAAATCGGGCAGTGAGTCCTTCGGCCTGCGCCCTGGCGCGCGCCCGCCCGACCAGATTGCTTGCGATATCCACACCGGTTACCTTCGCCCCATCCCGTGCCGCCATGAGCGCGAGCTGGCCGGAGCCGCAGGCCACATCTAGGAGCTGGCATCCCGGGCTCACATTGAGCCGTTCGTAAAAATCCCGGGCGCCACCCTCCATATATCGGGAGAACCGGTCGTAGTCGCCTGCCGTCCAGATAGCCTTAAGCCGAGCCTTGAGCGCGCCATCCGCTTCTTCCACCATGCTGGCCATGACATCCTCCTAACGTGTGAGTTAGTGTCTTGAAACCGTTGCTCCTGACAGTGGCGACTATAGGCGAATCGGACTAGGCCGTCTTAGCGGAGCGTCTGGCTCTCTTAGCAGCGGGGTGCCAAGCTGCGGGTCGTTTAGCGGCGCGTCCGGAGTCCTTAGCCGGTATGAGTCTGAACCATCCTTCAATCGTGCCTTCAAGCGAGAGTGGGGCCTTCCTCCGGCTAGGTTCCGCAGTCAAGCAAGGAGCCGTCCGATCGTGACGGGCGAAGAAAGGTCTTGAGTGTCAGGAAGAGCCTGGCTACATCATCTGTTCGGCCTCAGGCTAAGCGGTAGCTTGGTGCCACCCCTTCGGCCAGCAGAGCAGCCAACCCCATCGATGCTGGCTGGGATTCGGCGGATTCGCGGTTGCCTGCCTTCGAAAGCCGTGATGAGCCTGGCCTCTTCCTGCCTCGGCCTCACTGCAGACTAACGCCAGGCCTAGGCAGTGGGAGAGCCATCGAGCGGGGGGACTTTTTTGTTCGCACAGGGAAGCCACGCTCAAGATCGAGTAAGTACTGCTTCCGCCGCAGCCCGCCACCGTAGCCGCCAAGCTCGCCGTTTTTATTGACCACGCGGTGCC
>DATIGH010000257.1:0-6569 GCA_035454845.1 Nitrospira sp. | reverse complement strand
GCCTTGTTCTTCACGTCCTGAGCATTGAGGCTTTCACGCACTTGCGCATAGCGGTTGGTGCTTTCGGCCTCCAGCTTCGAGGACAATTGCTCCAACTTTCGTGTCTGCTGCTCGATCACCGCCGATCGCTGCCGCAGATCGTCCTGGGCCCGCTGAATCTCCTGCGCCTGGTGCTGCGCCTTTTCCAATTCGCCGCGCAGCTTCGGAAGCTCATGGCTCTTCAGTTCTTCGAGTTCCTGCCGTTGCAGAGCCCCCCGTTGAGCCAGCGCCTCGTTGGATTCCTTGAACCGCCGCTCTGCACTCTTCAAATCCGCCTGCTGGGCCACGCAGCCGCTCAACAGGCTGATTGAGAGCAGACCCATCAGCGTTCCGACGCTTCGCACACGCCACGTGATACTCATGGTGCCACCTACACTTGACATGTTCTTACTTGCTGGTCTTCACGACCAGATGCCCGCGACGGTTCTGCTGGTAGCAGGATTCGGCGTGCTCCAGACAGGACGGACGCTCCTTTCCATAGGAGACAACGGACAGGCGGTTCGCGCTGATGCCCAGCTCTACGAGATAGTTGCGCACGGCCTTCGCCCGTTTTTCGCCGAGCACCAGGTTGTAGGCCGACGTCCCTCGCTCGTCGCAATGGCCTTCGACCTTGACGATCGAGCCGGGGTTGGATTTCATCCATTCGGCGTCGCGGTTGAGCGCTTGCCGCTGATCCTCCGAAATCGTCCAGCTGTCATAGCCGAAAAACACGTCCCGAAGGCCTGCCGAGGCCGCGGCCGCCTGCTCGGCGCGTATCTCCTCTAACTGACGGCCTGATGTGTCACCGGTATCCGCCTTTGCTAACAATGAGCCGCCGCCCATGCCGCTCCCCGATCCGTCCGTTGAACCGCCGTTTCCCACGCGTTCTTCAGCAGGATTCTTATCCAAGCCCCGGAGGCCTGACCCTCCGCCGGACTGCATGCTGGTGTCCGGGAAGCTTCCGACACCGGTCTTGGAACCTTCCATGCTCTCGCTTTTCGCCGTCTTGGTTTGCTGCGACGATTGCGTGTCACCGCCGGATTGCACCGACTTCTTCGAACAACCCGAAACGCCCAGAAGGGCGACGCTGGCCACGAGTGCCATGGCAATGGTGAACGGTGTAGTGCCCATACATGTCTCCTCTCGCTAGATGTGTGTCAGAACTTGCTTCTGGTTACGGCTAGGACGCTGGGGACCAAGTGGGTGCACTATTATGGGTCCCTTCGAACGTCAGCCGCTCAAGGTTCTTTCCGTCTGCATCAACCATATAGATATGACTCTTGCCGTCCGCCGTCGAACTGAAGGCCAGGTGGCGTCCATCCGGAGACCACGAAGGTGAGTCATCGATGCCACTCCCTGTAGTCAATTGCATACGCTTTTGCCCGTCAGGGCTGATGAGGCACAATTTATATTCTTTTCGGGGTGTCCGGCAGACGTAGACGATCCAGTTGCCTCTGGGAGACCAGGCAGGCGCGGCATTATAATCACCTTCGAACGTCAAACGACGCACATTGGAGCCGTCAGAACTCATCAAAAAGACCTGAGGCCCGCCACCGCGGTCAGATACAAAAGCAATTTCTCTACCAGTCGGAGACCAGCTGGGAGACAGTTCTCCGGCGGGATTGGTCGTCAGCCGTTGAACGGCTTTCGTTCTCGTATCCAGGCGGTACAGTTCCGAATTTCCCTCATGGCTTGACGCAAACGCCAGGAAATTTCCGTCCGGCGACAGGGCGGGAGTGATGTTCAATCCTCCATAGGCGACGAGCGTCCAGCGCTTGCCCGTCGCGAGTTCGATCATGTCGATGTCCTGCGTGTTACGATTGCGGTAGGCCGTAAAGACCAGAAACCGGCGGTCCGGAGACCAGCGAGGCATCAGATTCAAGAACCCGTCCGCAGTGAGTTGACGCGTATCGTACCCGTCATAGTCCATCACAAACAGTTCGCGAGCCGCACCGTGGGCCGCGACATACGCGATTTTTGTCCTGGCGATCCCCGGCTCACCCGTGTAACGGAACACCAGTTCATCAGCGAACCGGTGCGCCATGAGACGGACAACGGAAGGCGAGCCGGCGTAGCGTTTGCCGCCGACCACCTCGTCGCTTCCGCTGTCGTAGACGAACCCCTCCATGTTGATGTCGTCTTCCTTTTCTCCCTTCTTCAAGCCGGCCTTTCCCCACACCAAGACCGACACGCCGTTTTCCGCCGCTTGCTTGAAGACGTCCTTTGACCCATTGCCGAGGCCATTGCCGACATCTCTGACCTTGATCCCCAGACTCGGGAGGTCCATGAGTTCAAAGACGAGGGATCGCTTGACGTCTTTCTTCAAGACGTCTTCAAGACGCCCGCCGAGCCAGTCCGGGCCTCCGGTGTTTTCGATGCTGACGACGCCGAGGGGAATTTTTTGAAAATCCGGCCTCGTGGCCTCCAAGAACACGTCTGCCGCACCAACCACTCCGGCCAATGCGCCAACACTCGAGAGAACCAGACCTATGAATGTCCGTTGATTCATCCTACGCTCTCCCCAACTCGAAAGACCATTTCTACATCTTGATACGCCTCGGTCATGTCGGCAGGAAACACGGGGAACGACCGCGGCTTGAGGATCGCCCGCTGCCCTGCCATATCAAAATAGCTGTTGCCGGACGTCTGTTGAACCGTGACGTCTTTGACTGTTCCGTTTCGGTAGTACCGAAACCGTATGACCGCGCTGTAGGTCTGCCCGGTGACATCGATCGGAGGCGGTTCCCACTGGCCTTTTATAATGGCCTCCACCCGTCCCCAAAACGGATTCGTTCCGGAAGCGCCGGATGTCTTTAGTTGGGTCTGAGGCCCTTTCACCTGAGGGATGGCCGCTTCCTGCTGAGGGATGGGCTTCACCGGCACCTCTTTGGGAATGTCCAGTTTCGCAGCCGGCTTGTATTCCTTGACCTTCTTGAGCTCTTCCTCGAGCTCGCGATCGAGTTCTTCACTGATGGAGGTCCGCTGGGGTGCCTTCACCACTTGATCGGGCATCACATCGGGCAGACGAGGGAGGTCGGGAACCTTCACCTTGACCGGCGCCTGTGGACGCGGTTGCGCGACCGCTTTCGCGGGAGTGAGCTCTCCGAATTTCGGCGCCTCGGGCGGAAGTTCGAGATCTTTCAGAATATCCTTGGCCACGCTGGGGCGGGCCGGCGCTGAGACCGGTGTCGCCGTCGGGGCGAGCGTCTTGACCGGCGGCGCTGGCGCAGGCGATGGCTTGAGATCCGCACGCTTCACCGGCGCTACAGGACGGGGCTGTTCAATGGTTTTCACCGGTGTTGGCAAATTGACGAGATTCACTTCGACCGCCGCCAATGGCCGCTCACCGTGAGGTGACAGCCTGATTCCCATCATCACCAGCAGCGCAAGCACGTGCAGGGCGAAGGAAATGGTGAGTGTCCGACCGAGACAACGGGAGAACCGATCCTGTTCATCCCGGTCGAACCAGAACGCCGCATGCACCTGTGCGGGAGCAACCATTCCAAATCCCTCTCACGATCGGCTGTGTTAACCCTTTCGAGAGGGTGCCCGCGCGATCGGTGCCCCGCCGACCCGCTCCGGTCCCACCGGTTCCGTCACCATTCCGATCTTCTCGATTCCAGCCTTCTTCACGCCGTCCATCACCTGCACGACGACACCGTACGGGACTTCCCGGTCAGCCCGGAGATAGAGCGAGACGTCCGCGTGCTCATGCTTCAAATTTTTCAATTTTTGCTCGAGCTGCGCCACACCGACAGGGTCCTTGTCCAAATACAAGCGTTGATCCCTCTCAATAGTGAGCACGGTTCGCATTTCCGGCTTGATCGTGTTCGTCGCAGACTTTGGCAGGTTGATATCCATCCCCCGATACAGCATCGGAGCAGTCACCATGAAAATCACGAGCAGCACCAACACCACGTCCACCAAGGGAATGACATTGATTTCGGCCATAAAGCGGCGCTGGCGAGCTTCGAACATCATCGCTGCGCTCCGACCGGAATTGGCTTCGCCTTGATCACTGGCACGGAGAGAGAGGTCATCAGCTCGATGGTCACCGTATCCAGCCGAAACGCGGTCCGCCGGATACGGCTCAGGAAATAGTTGTAGGCAATGACCGCGGGAATCGCGGTGAACAAACCCGCTGCCGTGGCGATCAGCGCCTCGGCGACGCCGGGGGCAACGGCTGCAATACTCGCGGTTCCCTGGGCGCCGATCTCGCGGAAGGCATCGATGATACCCATGACGGTACCCAGCAGTCCGATAAACGGCGTAATATTGCCGGTCGTGGCCAGAAACGGAAGGTAGGACTCGAGCCTGGCTAGCTGGCTGTGAGACAAGTGTGAGGCCGTGCGCTCGATGAGCATGCGGTCAGCCGGTGCAGAGGCGCCGTCCTGGCCGCGTAAACCGGCGACTCGGTCCATCACGCCTTCAAAAAGCACCGCCGCAGGACTGGCTTCCATCCGCCGTACTTGGCGGCAGAGATCGTCCAGATCTTTGGCTTTCGCAAGCTGCATCATGAAGTGGTGGTCCATCCGGTCCGCCGTGGCAAACGCGCGCCATTTGAAAATGATGATGGCCCAGGACACGACGGAAAAGACGAGCAGGAGTACGAGCACCACCTTTGAAACGGCGCCCAACGATCCCAGCAGACCCGTCAAACCGAGTTGGAACATTGGTCTATACCCTTTCCTGCTCGTATGAGCACTCCAGGCGTCTGCTTCGAGTCTAACAGACGCTGGGGAAAATGGTGCTTGGGGGTAGAGGCTATCTCTGCTGCGCTCCAGAAAGAGAGCGGAGCGCTACAGGAGACACCTGCCTTAGCGCCCTTCTCTTGGCCTGTCGATGCGAGACGAAAAACGTGGCGGGGCCGACGGGATTTGAACCGCGCTCCGCCGCCGGCTCGACCCTGAATCTTGCCTCGCCAGCTTCTACGGAGGAGGCCCGCCCCCTCGTATGCTCCCCACGAAGGGTGCATACCCCCTTCGAAACCCCCGATCGCGGGTTCAATGCCCGCAGCTTGAATGCGTGAACACAAGAAATGGCGGGGCCGACGGGATTTGAACCCGCGACCTCCAGATTGACAATCTGGCGTCCTAAACCAGGCTGAACGACGGCCCCTCGTGACTCTACCTATAGAGGATGATTCGATCGACAAGACAATATATAGAGGACAGTCCGGTCTAAACGAATTGCGTCCCTGATCTCATGGTCTCGATCCACCTTGCATCCGTGGTAGGCGGAACAGGGATCGAACCTGTGACCTCTGCCTTGTAAGGGCAGCGCTCTTCCAACTGAGCTATCCGCCCGATTTTCCTAGCAAGCTGGCGGATGCTACCAAGTCCGTCTCCCCTTGTCAACCAAATCTCGCACTGTTCTTGCAGATTCTGCGGCTATTTTTCGGCTTGTGGTTGCCCAGCCTTCCGGCGCCGGCGTGTCTGCCGCGGGAACAACAGTGCATGCACTTCTTTCAGCCGTTCGCGTTCGACATGCGTGTAGATTTGCGTGGTCGCAATGTCGGCATGGCCCAGCATCGTTTGGACGGAACGCAGATCGGCCCCTCCTCCCAAGAGATGCGTGGCAAAGGAATGCCGCAGCATGTGAGGGGAAACGGCCCTGCTCAACCCGGCGCGCCGACCCCGTGCACGCAGTGACTTCCAGAACGCCTGTCTGGTGAGGGACGTCCCGCGACGGGACACGAAGAGCAGGCGCGAGGGGCCGCGCTTGAGTAACTGCGGCCTAACCGTGTGAACATAATCCAGCAAAAGTCGCTGCGCCGGCTCACCCATCGGCACGATGCGCTGCTTGGATCCCTTACCCGTGACGCGCAGATAGCCG
Organism: Nitrospira sp.; assembly: GCA_035454845.1. Classification (GTDB taxonomy): domain Bacteria; phylum Nitrospirota; class Nitrospiria; order Nitrospirales; family Nitrospiraceae; genus Nitrospira_C. The sequence goes on along the minus strand of DATIGH010000257.1, from coordinate 716 downwards.
ACCTCCAGGTTCACGTGAGCAAGTTCCAGGGAGACCAACTCAGACACGCGTAGGCCTGTCGCATAGAGCAATTCCAACATCACGCGATCGCGCCGATCTTCTGCCGTCGCCTGGACCGGCACCTCCAGTAGTGCGGCCACCTCCTCTTCCGACAAGGTCTTGGGTAAACGAGTCCCTCGGCGGGCAGGCGCGATATCGCGTGCCGGATGCTCATCGATGACCTGCTGCTCCAGGAGAAACCGCAACCAGCCCCGAACGGCGGAAAGACAACGGGCCGAAGACACCGGCGAAAGCTTGAGAGCGTGAAGCGAGCTGAGAAAGGATCGAACCGTGTCCGTCGTGACGCGCCGAAGCTGCGCGATGTTCCGTTGACGGAGATAGCGTTGAAATTTCTGGAGGTCGCGCCGGTACGCCTCGATGGTATTGCGTGAGAGGCCGGCTTCGACGCGGACATGATTGAGATACCGCTCGACCAGAGCGTCCGTGTCCATGCCGGCGATGATAGCCAATGATTCCAGGGAACACAACGCGACGCGCAATGCGTCCAATCTTGACACCCTCGGGGGATTCCGATACTAGTCACCTTTGGCAATTTTCATGCATACGAGCCACCAGCGTTATCTTGCCGACGGAGCCCTCTCGCCGTGCGGCGCTCATTCTCAACCGAGGCGATTCACCGCAGCGTGTGCATGCCTTGCTTTTGCGCTCTCGGCATT
>DATIGH010000256.1:0-18302 GCA_035454845.1 Nitrospira sp. | reverse complement strand
GACATCACGACGAGGAAGTAATATTCACCGCGGAAGAACGTAAACCGGTGAATAAATTCAATCGAGGCCAAAACGACCAGGATCGTGGCAGAGACGACGAAAATCTTGAAAAAGAGCGCCATCCGATCCACGACGAACATGTTGGAAAACAGTGTGCCGGATATGCCGGCGAAGTCGAACCAGGCCAGGCACCCCAGTGCGCCAAGGAGGCCCGCGACGCTCAGATAGGCCAGGTTTTCCTTCGGCAGGAGCGGAAAGGAAAAGTCGACGATCAACAGAACGCAGAGCCAACAGGTCAGGAAGATCTCCGGCAACAGGAGCAGGAGGTCTGAAGAGGACATGGTCAGCGAAAAGGTCATGGCCTTCCTCCGGGCTCGTGGCGAGTGGCGAGGGGCGAGAGGTCGGAAGGAGTCTTTGGCCTCCCCTCGCCCCGCGCCTCATGCCTCTCGCCCGTATTCTCTGCGACAGGCACCACCAACGTGATCTTGGCGACGAGGGGGTCCACGCCGGAGCGGACGACATTGTACATGTGCATCGGGAAGATACCGAAGCCGATGCTCACCAGGATCATGATCAGCAACGGGAGGCGGTCGACCACGGCCACGGCGTCGTGCGAGTGGCTGTATTTTTGATCCATCGGACCGTAGAACAGGCCCCGCATCATCCGGAACAAGTAAGCCAGCGTGATGACGATGCCGATGACGGCCACGATCACTTGCAGGGGATACTTATTCCAGCTGCCCACGATGATCATGACCTCGGCGATGAAATTCACCGTCCCGGGCATGCCGACGGAGGCCATGCACGCTATGACGAAACAGCCGGCGATGAACGGCATGCGGTTTGAGAGTCCTCCGAGCGACGGGATGTCGCGGGTGTGCGTCTGATCGTAGACCCATCCCGCCATGGCGAAGAGCATTCCCGTGGCCATCGCGTGGGCAAACATATAAATGACGGCCCCGCTCAACCCGATGTAATTCAGCGCTGCCATCCCGAGAAAGACATAGCCCATGTGGCTTGAGCTGGAGTAGCCGATCACGTATTTGGTGTCCTTCGCATAGAAGGCGACGAACCCGCCATAGATGATGCTGAAAATGCACAGCACGGCTGCAATCGGCATGAGTTCGCGGGTGGTATCAGGCAAAATTTCGAAGGCGACCCGGATGATCGAGAAGTGGCCGAGCTTCATGAGGACGCCCGCGTGCAGCATGCTGGTGGCTGCCGGTGCCGCCGCATGGCCGACCGGTGACCAGGAATGCAACGGCCACAAGGGAGCGATCGATGCGAACCCAAAAAAGATGAGGACCCAAATGATTCGGTCCAGTGTCGTCCCGAGGACGGGAATGTTCATCAGCTTGGCATGTTCGCGCAACTGCAAGATGTCGAAGGTGTTGAGCCCCGAATAGCGGTAGATCAGCAGAATGCCCATGAGGGCCACGACGGCCCAGGCAGACAGGAACAGCACCAGCTTCATCGCCGCGTACTCTTTGCTGTTGGCGGCAAAATTGAAGATGAAGCCGACTGAGTCCCGCTGCTTGAGACCCTCCTGATCCGTCATCTCCAAATACTTTTTCGTATGGCTTCCCCACATGCCCAGAAGCAAGTACATCGGAATGACGGACATCTCATAGAAGAAGTAGAGGAAGAAGAGGTCCAGTGACATGAAGACGCCGATGGTGGCGGCGGCCAGAATCAACAGCCAAATGTAGAACTCCTTGGTGCGATCCTTGATATGCCAGGACACAAAGATGCCGGCAAACAGGAGGATTGAAGAAGCCAGCACCAATGGGGTACCGATGCCGTCCACCCCCAGATGCAGAGCAATGCCGAGTTGTCGCGACCATTCGAACTTTTGAATGAACTGATAGCCCCCCTTGGTCGGATCGTAGGCATAAAACAAATACAGTGAGGCCAGCAGCGACACGCCGGCGGAGGCCGCCGCAATCCCTCTGACGAGCATAGCTTGACGATTCGAGGCGAAAATCAGCGCAATGGCGCCGGCAAACGGTGCGAACAGGATATAGAGCAGAATGTAGTCGCTCATGTCACAGTCCGTAAGGCGTCAGGGGCGAGGGGTGAGGTGGCTCAGGCGACGCATGAATCGACTGGACCGCATGCTCGCCTAACGCCTCACGCCTCACGCCTAACGATTGGTGGGTTGCGACCGTTCCATGGTTGAGCCGGTCGACCAAGGCCTGCACGGAACCGTTCATCATGCGCAGGAAGGGAGCGGGATACAGCCCAATCCAGAGGATCATGACTGAAAGCGCGACGGCGATTACCGTCTCACGAAGATGCAGGTCGCCGATTGTTTCCCGGACGGCCTTCCCGACCGGCCCTAGGATGGCCCGTTCGTAATACCAGAGAAAATACGCCGCGCCGAATATCACGCCCAACACGGCAAAGGACCCGTACATCCAGTGGGCTTTGAAGGCCCCCAAGAGGATCAGAAATTCGCCGACGAATCCATTCGTGCCCGGTAGACCGATTGAGGCCAATCCGATGAGCAGAAAAAACGCGGCGAGCAATGGCGTATGTTTGGCCATGCCGCCGAAGGCGGGCAGCTGGGTCGTCTGCTGCCTGGTATAGAGAAAGCCCGCGATAAAGAACAGCCCGGCCGTGCTGAAGCCGAGGTTGATCATGGTCAACAGGCTGCCCTGCAGGCCCTGATAATTCAGCGCGAAGAGGCCGACCACGACGAATCCCAGGTGGCTGATGCTGCTGTAAGCCAGGAGACGCCGGAAGTCCGGCTGCACCAAGGCCATAATCGCGCCGTACACGATTGCCGCCAGCCCAAGGCCCATCATGACCGAGACGACGGTGGGACTCTTGGCGGCTTCCGGCAACAGGGGGATGCTAAAGCGTATGAAGCCAAACGTCCCGAGCTTGATGCCAGCCAACACGACGGCCATGCCGATGGGCCCTTCGAGCAACGCATCCGGCAACCAGGTATGAAACGGGAAGACCGGAGCTTTGAACGCGAATCCCATGAACATGAACCAGAAAATCAGCAGCTGCTGGTGCAGCGGAATCGGGATGGCCAAGAGTTCCAGCAAATCAAAGGAGTACGGATGATCCATGTGATGGAGCGTGGCATACGTATGGTAGTTGATGTTCAGCAACGCGATGCCGACCAGCATGAACACGCTGCCGAGCAGTGTGTAGAGGACGTATTTCAATGCGGCATAGTGCCGTTCCGCGCCGCCCCCCCAGAGCTTGATCAAGAAATAACTGGGAATCAGCATCAATTCCCAGAATACGAAGAAGAGAATGAGATCCAGCGAGACGAAGATGCCCATCGTGGTGGTTTCGAGGGCCAAGAGTGCCATCATGTACAGCTTGGTCTGATAGCGAATCGTGTCCCATGAATAAATGACCACTAAGACGGTGAGGAACGCGGTCAACCCGACAAACAGCACGCTGATGCCGTCCACCGCGAGGTGATAGCTGATGCCCAAGGCCGGGATCCACCGCACATGCTCGACGAACTGCATTGCAGCGGAGTCCGGAATGAACCGCATCAGCACAAAAATCGCCAGCGCCAGCTCGACTAGCGCAATCGTCAAGGCGGATGTGCGAACCAGGTCCTCGTCGTCGATCAGCCAGAGCACGGCGGCGCCGACAAGAGGAAAAAAGAGGAGGCAGGTGAGTATCGGAAAAGTCGAATCGAGCTGTTCTAACATGGTCCCGTCGTTTAACGTTGCACGATCAGTTGGATTACCAGCGCGAGCAAGAACAGTCCGGCGACAATGATCGCCGCATAGTGGTGCACCATGCCGCTCTGCAATTGGCGCCATTGCCTCGCCATCAGATGGTTGCCGTACCCGACGATGTTGATGCCGCCGTAGATGATATGCTTTTCCACCCATGTCGAGCCGGCTGCGCCCAGTTCAGCCATGTGTCCGACGGCCCGGACGATGCCGTCCAAGACGACTCGATCGAACCAGTCGAGAGCCAGTCCTAGTTTCTTGGTCGGCTCGACGAACACCAGATCATAGAGCTCGTCGGTGTAGTACTTGTTCATCAGCGTGGTATACAGCGCGCCCGCCTTCGCGGCCCATCGCTCGGGGGCGGTCGGATTGATGCTATAGAGGTAATGGGCCAGCGCCCATCCGAACAGCGCGATGCCGCTGGCCATCATCATAAGGGTCAGGATAAGGCCCGTACTGACCTCGTGTTCACCGCTGGGGCCTGCGGCCGGCGTCAAGAACTCATGCAACCAGCCATGGTCCGGCGGAAAGCCGATGAATCCACCGCCGAGCGAGAGCACGCCCAGGACCATCAACGGACCGATCATCACCATCGGCGACTCATGAACGTGCTCTTCAGTGTGATGGTCCATGCGGGATTTGCCGTAGAACGTCAGATAGGTCAGCCGGAACATGTAGAACGAGGTCAGCAGGGCACCGATGGCGGCCATGCCGTAGAGCACGTAATGGTGATGGGTAAACGCATGCGCCATGATCTCATCCTTGCTCCAAAATCCAGCGAAGGGCGGGATACCGGCGATGGCGATCGTACCGATAAAGAAGAGTTTGTGAGTCCAGGGGATCTTCTGGCTGAGGCCCCCCATTTTCCTGATGTCCTGCTCTCCAGACAAGGCATGGATGACCGAGCCGGCGGATAGAAACAACAGGGCTTTGAAGAAGGCGTGGGTCATAAGATGGAAAATGGCGGCGGTGTAGGCGCCGATGCCCGCTCCGAGGAACATGTAGCCAAGTTGGCTGACCGTCGAATAGGCGAGTACCCGCTTGATGTCGTTTTGCACCAGCCCGATCGTCGCCGCAAAAAGCGCTGTGGTTCCTCCGACCAGACCAACGACTCCCAACGCGACGGGTGACAGATCGAAAATAAGATGGTTGCGTACGATCATGTAGACGCCGGCCGTCACCATTGTGGCGGCATGGATGAGCGCGCTCACGGGCGTGGGGCCTTCCATGGCGTCCGGCAGCCAGGTATAGAGCGGAATCTGCGCCGATTTGCCGACCGCGCCCACCAAAAGGCAGAGCGCGATGGCTGTGGCCATGTCGGGAGACAAATGGCCGATTTGCGCGAACACTTTCGTATAGTCGAGCGTCCTGAAATTAATAAAGACGAGAAAGATCGCCAGGAGAAACCCAGCGTCGCCGATGCGATTGACGACGAACGCCTTGGTGGCCGCCTTGGCCGCCGAGACTTTGTCATAGTAGTAGCCGATCAGGAGATAGGAGCAGAGGCCGACGCCTTCCCATCCGATGAAGAGCACGGCGTAGTTGTTGCCCATCACCAACAGGAGCATCGACACCATGAAGAGATTCATGTAGGTGAAGAAGCGCGTAAATCCGTCTTCCCCGTGCATGTAGCCGACCGAGTACACGTGAATCAGGAAGCCCACACCCGTCACCACGAGCAGCATGACACAGGTGAGCGGATCGACGAGGTAGGCGAGGTTGATCGTGAGATCCCCTCCGAAAATCCACTGGTAGGCGACAACTTCATGCGGCGTGCCCGTGCGGACGACGTCGGCGAACACCCCAATGGTGCAGAGAAATGAAAGGCCGACCGATCCCCATGCGAGACGGTGGGCCCAATCGTGAGACCAAAGATAGCGGCCCAGGATGCCGTTGGCGATTACGGCGAGTAAGGGAAAGATGGGGATAAGCTTGATCAGTAAATCGGTCATTGTTCGAGTTGTGTGACCATCGTGAACACTTTCACCACTTGAGGAGGTTCATTTCGTCCACGTTGGTGGAGATTTTCCCCCGGAAGACGACGATGATGATCGCCAGCCCCACCGCGGCCTCCCCTGCGGCGATGGCAATGACGAAGAGCGCCACCAGCTGGCCCGCCATGGATTCGAGATAATGCGAAAAGGCGACGAGGTTGACGTTCGCCGCGTTCAACATGATTTCCACCGCCATCAGGACGATGATGAAATTGCGTCTGATCATTACGCCGAGCAAGCCCGTAATGAACAGTACGGCGCTGACCGCGACGTACGCGCTTAATGGAACCATAGGCCTCGTGACGAGTGATGGGTGACCGGTGATGGGCGACGAGCGTGGCTCCGTTCCAACTCGTCACCCATCACTCGTCACTGTTCACGCAGGTTGTGATCAATGGGTTTCGGTGTTTTCGCCAGCACGATTGCCCCAATGATGGCGCCCAGGAGAAAGATCCCGACAATTTCGAACTGCAACAAGTAGTCACTAAACATTTTCATGCCGATCGCATAGGTGTTTCCATCTTGCAGCACGACACTGGCCGGCGCATCACCCTTGGCACCGCCATACGGCGACTTGAACAGCAAGGCCAGCACGTAGAGCGAGCCCAGCACGGTCGGCACGACAAAGTACAGAGCTGTGCTATGAAAATAGCGCTCCTCCGTCTTGAGATTCAGCAGCATCAGCACGAACAGATAGAGAACGAGAATGGCGCCCGCGTAGACCACGACTTGGACGGCCCACAGAAATTCGGCATTGAGCAACACGAAGAGGCCGGACACGTGCAGCAGCAAGGCCAGCAGCGCCAAGCCACAATGGACCGGGTTCCTCAACGCGACCGTCAGTACGGCCGCGGCCATACTCATCAGGGCAAAATAAGCGAAGAACACGACCATCATGAGGTTCAGCTCAGATGTTTGGGCGCCGACTGGGTCGGTTTCACGACGGATTGTGGAAAATAGTAGCGGTATTCACGGCTTTCCTCGATGTTCTTTTCCTGGTTGTGTGCGTACAAGTACTTCTTGGCGTCGTCAAGGTGCCGCTCCCCGATGTCATACAGGCGCTTCTTGTCGAACAACAGCGTCCGCTTGTCGTGCGTAGAAAACTCGTACATCTTCGTCATGGCCAAGGCGTTGACCGGGCACGCCTCCACGCAGTACCCGCAAAAGACGCACTTGGTGATATCAATATAGAACTCGGTGGCATAGCGCTGCAGGGGCCGCTCGGGATCTTCCGCGCTGATGACCTTGATGCAACGGGAAGGGCATGCGGCTTCGCAGAGATCGCAGCCGACGCAGCGCTCGCGGCCGTCGTCGTAGCGCAACAAGCCGAGGGCGCCGCGGTGGGTGTCGGGGATGGCTCGCTGCTCTCTGGGATACTGAAACGTGATGGGTTTGTGGAACATGTGCTTGAACGTCACTTTCATGGCGTCCCAAATCTCGTAGAAAAGAGCAGCGTGGAGAAATTTTTTTGCCAGGCTTCCGGCCGTCATATGCGTGCTCTTACACCTTTTCGACCGTCACTCCGGTTCGCTTGAAGGACGGCACGCCGGTGATCGCATCGACGTCAACTGACATGAGGTCCTTCATGGGTGGTTCGTTGAAATGTTCCGGGAAAAAGCAGGTGCGAGGCGCTATGCTCTGGTCGAGTTGCACGCCGACTTGGAGCGACCCCCGATCCGACGTGATCTTGACCATGGCGCCATCTTGTAAACCCATGCGCTCCATGTCCGCGGGGTTCATGCGAATCCGGCCGGTGTTGGGAGCGATCTTAACGAGTCCTGGCGCCAGCGTCGACAGCTTCCCGGAATGATACAGCAGTTGTCCCATCAGCAGGGTGAACGGCCGGGCGTTTTCAGAACGAGCGGCTTTGTAGCGGCCGGCGACGGCGGCTGCATATCCGTTCGACAGATAGTGGTCTGCAGTGGGAAGGAGCTTCTTTGGCTGTCCGAGGTTGTAATAGCCCGGAAGCAGCTTCATGATCTCGGCCTGGATATCGTTCGCGGAGTCATAGTCCCACTGGCAGCCTAGGCCGTTGGCCAGGGTAGTGAGAATCTGCCAATCCGCCACGCTTTCTCCGAGGGCATCCATTGCCTGGCGGACACGGAGCACGCGCCCCTCGAGATTAGTGAACGTGCCGTCCTTTTCGGCCGAGGTCGTCGCCGGCAACACGGCATGCGCCATCTGCCCTGTTTCGGTGAGGAACGGGTCTTGGACGACCAGCAGTTCAAGCCGGTCTAATGCCGCCCGCACTTCCATCGAAGCGGGCAACGTCGCCAAGGGGTTTTCACCGATGACGTACAGCGCTCGAATCTGTCCGTTGCGGCAACGCTTGAGAATCTCCATCAAATTTGCGCCGCTTCCAACGGCGGGCAGCGTCGCGTCCCAGGCCTTCGCCAACTTGTCGCGCACGGTCTGGTCGTCGAAAGGGGCCAGTCCGGGCAGGAACTCTGGTGCCACGCCCATATCCACGGCTCCCTGCTCATTGGGCTCTTCAGTCACCGTATTGACGCCGCAACCGGGCCGTCCCAGTTTGCCGGTGATCCAGGCCAGATCCATCAGCTTTAAGACGTTGTGGTAGCCATTCGGTTGCCGCACGATGCCCTCGGCGCAGAGAATGATCGAGCGCGGGGATTCCGCGAAAATCGCCGCTGCCTCCTTGAACTGCTCCACTGCAACTCCCGTCTTTGCGGCCACCTGTTCGAGCGAGACAGAACTAACGGCAGATTTGAGCGCGGCAAAGGCTTGCGGGTGCTTCTTCACGCTAACTTCATCGACGAGATCCAGCTCGATCGACGCCTTGACGAGGCCGTCGATGATCAGCCCTTCGGTGCCGGGCTTGATGAGGTATGGGTGCGACGCTAGTTTGCCGAGATTGGTGACGGCCGAATCAAAGACCATTACCTGCGCCTTATACACCCGAATGGCCTCTTTGATTCGAACGGAGGTCAGGGGATTGGTCTCGGTAAGATTCGAGCCGATGACGAGAACCGCTTTGGCTTTGGTCAGGTCTTCCCAGTCGTTCGTCGCGCGACCCAGTCCCAGCGCCACCTTGGAAGCCCGCACGAAGTTCATGTGCCCGTAGCGGGCGCTACTGTCCAGATTGTTCGTCCGGAACGCCACCCGCATCAGCTTTTGGAACAGATACAGCTCCTCATTCGTGCACCGGGCCGTGATCAGACCGGCGATGGCGTCGGCGCCATGCTTTTTGCGAATTTCGGAGAACCGATCGACGACGACGTGCATCGCCTCCAGCCAAGGCACGTCGGTCAACTGATTGCCCTTCCGCAGCAGCGGCTGTTTCAAACGAGCGGGTGAATCAATGTATTCGAACCCAAAACGACCCTTGACGCAGAGTCCTCCATGGCCTTTGCCGGTGTCGGCCCGATCGCCCCACTTGTTTTTCCAGGACAGAGGGGACGTCACGCGGATGACTTCCGTATCCTTGGTTTCGAGGTACATCTGACAGCCGTCCCCGCAGTAGTTGCAGGTGGTCGTGACCTTCTTCATCTGCCAGGGCTTGTAGAGATATTTCGAGAATTTATTGGTAATCGCGCCGACGGGACAGACGGCCAGACAGTCCCCGCAGAACTCGCACGCCAACGGCAGGTCGCCTTTGGCCACGACCTGATTGAAGCCGCCTTTTTTCATGAACTGCAGCGCGTCGATCATCAGCACGTCTTTGCAGACGTTGATGCACTCGGCGCAGGCGATACAGCGGTTCATGTTGAAATCCAGCACGAGGCTACGGGTGTCCTCAGGAATGAATTTCTGTTTGGCATTGGCCAGGTTGGTCACGCCGTGCTGGAACGCCATGTCTTGAAGCTCGCAATGGCCGTCGGCGTCGCAAACGGGGCAGTCCAGAGGATGGACGGACAGGTGCTTTTCTACGGCCTTTTTTCTCGCCTGGAAGAGGTCATCGCCTTCCGTTCGGATGATCATTCCCGCCGTGGCCTTCGCTGTGCACGAACGCACCGGCGCCTTCTTGCCTTCCTGCATGACGAGGCACATGCCGCAGGAGCCGAACGGATCGAAGGTGTAGTGATAGCACATGGCCGGAATGATCTTCCCTGTGCTCGAGATCACGTCGTAGAGCGACACCCCGTCCTTGGCCGTGACGGGCTTGCCGTCGATCGTCAATTCAATCGTTGCAGCTTCGACGTCCGGATTCGTGGCTGGTTTTAATCCCATAATAACCTTGCTATCAGATCACAGCTTTCAGCGATCAGCTTTGCTGAAGGCTGACAGCTGAACGCTTCTCTGCTATCTGTCACACTCCCCCATGACGATGTCATAGGTGCCAAACAAGGTAATCGCATCCGCGATCATATAGCCTCTCGACATGTGGTCGAAGGCACCCATGTGGATGAACGAGGGTGAGCGGATCTTGAGCCGATACGGTTTTCCGCCGCCGGTGCTGACGATGTAGAAGCCCAACTCGCCCTTGTGGGCCTCAGTGCCGCAATAGATTTCTCCAGGCGGAGCATCGAAGCCCTGCGAAAAGAGCTTAAATTGCTGAATCATGGACTCGAGGTTCGTAAATACCCGCTCCTTCGGCGGCAGGGTGACGCTGGGCACGTCCGCCATGATGGGGCCGTCCTGAATTTGCTCGAGGCATTGCCTGATGATTTTGACGCTTTCATACAGCTCCATGACGCGGATCCAGTAACGGTCGTACGTATCACCATTCTTCCCAAGCGGGACGCTGAACTCGCACTTTGAGTACGCCGAATAGGGCTCTGCCTTTCGCAAGTCATAGTCGACTCCGGACCCGCGAACAGTCGGGCCGCTTAGTCCGAAATTGACGGCGTCTTCGGCGGAGATCACGGCCACGCCCTTGGTACGGGCCAACCAGATGCGGTTTTTCTCGAGGAAAATGATGTACTCATCAATCTTGGACGGAAAATAGTCCAGAAACTGCTTAAGTTTGGCGAACAACGAAGGCGTAAAGTCGCGCTCCACCCCGCCGATACGATACCAGCTCGTCGTCAGCCGCGCGCCGCACAACTCGTCGAACCAGTCGAGAAGAATCTCCCGGTCCCGAAAGCAATAAAAGAACACCGTCATCGCGCCGATATCCAGCGCCTGGGTGCCCAGCCAGAACTGATGGCCGATGATCCGCTGGACCTCGGCGACGATCGTCCGGAGATATTCGGCGCGGTCCGGAACCGTGATGTTCATGAGCTTTTCGACCGCGCGGCAGTAGGCGAAGTTGTTGTACATGGCGCACACGTAGTCGAGCCGATCGGTGTGCGGTATGAACTGATGGTAGGTCCCTTCCTCGGCGAGCTTTTCAACGCCGCGGTGCAAAAAGCCCATGACGGGTGTGGACTTCACCAGACGCTCGCCTTCCAATTCCAAAATCACTTTCAGTACGCCGTGCGTACTGGGATGCTGCGGCCCCATGTTGAGCAGCAGCTCTTCCGTCCGCAAGGTGGGGAGCGTTTCGCTCTCAGGATGGGTCGGATCGACCTTATAAACGGTGGTTCGTTGATCTTCAAATGCCATGGTTCGATGCGTTTACCTGGTTTCGTCCAAGAACTCGAAGGTGTCGCGCCAGCCCTTCCCGCGCACAGGGAAATCCTTTCGTAAGGGATAGCCCTCCGTGTAGTCGTCGGGCATCAAAATGCGGCGCAGGTCCGGATGGTGTCGAAAACGAATACCCATCATATCGTAGACTTCGCGCTCCATGAAGTCCGCGCCTTTCCAGAGGTCGGTGAGAGAATCCACGACACAATCCGATTCCGGCACGCGCGTCTTCAGCCGGATGCGGTGCCGCTTTCTAATCGAGTAGAACTCATAGACGACTTCAAACCGCTCTTCGTCGTCGGGCCAATCGACCGAACTCACATGCACGATATAATCGAAGTCCATAGCCGGGTCGTCGCGCAGAAACTGCGCGACCTCGTGCAAGGTATCTCTGGTCACCGTCACGGCCAGGTCGCCGCGCCACTCGACGGCTTTGACAAAGCCGACGGCGAAGTGCTCTTGAAGACGTTCGGACAACTGCTGAAGCGACATTATGCTTTGTAACCTGCTTTCACCTGCTCGGGCTGCTTGACGAAGACACGTTTCTGCATGATGCGCTCTTGTAGCTTAAGAATCCCGTCGAACAAGGCTTCGGGGGTCGGAGGGCAGCCGGGGACGTAGATATCCACGGGAACAAAGCGATCGACGCCCTGCACCACGCTATAACTGTCGTAAATGTTTCCAGAGGTCGCGCAAGACCCCATGGCAATGACGTATTTCGGCTCGGGCATCTGGTCATAAATCTTTCGTATAACCGGGGCCATCCGCCGGCATACCGTTCCTGCGACGATCATCAAATCCGACTGCCTGGGAGAGGCGCGAAAGACACCGGCCCCGTAGCGGTCCATGTCGTAGCGGGAGGAGACAGCGGCGATCATTTCAATGGCGCAACAGGCCAACCCGAAGGTCATCGGCCAGAGCGAGCCCTTGCGCGCCCAGTTCACGGCCTTCTCAACCGTGGTCGTAATAACGTCCGGCGCACCGTCTTTGTCACGACGCCCGAGTTGAATCAGTCCCATTCCAAGGCCCCTTTACGCCAGGCGTAGACATAGGCGACGAGGAACAAGGCGATGAAGACGAGCATTTCGATCAGTCCGATGATGCTGACCTTGTTGATGTCGTTAAAGACTACGGCCCATGGATACAGGAAGATGACTTCGATATCAAAGATCACGAACAGCATGGCAAAAATATAATAACGAACTGGAAACGGCATCCGGGCGTCGGAAAAGGGCTCGGATCCGCACTCGTAAGCCGACAGTTTCTCGGGTTCCGGATACTTCGGCTGGACCAGATAACTCAACAACAGGGTCACGACGCCGAACGCCAAGGCGACGAAGATAAACAACAGAACCGGAAAATACCTACTCAGATACTCCAGCAGTAACTCAAGCCCGCTTATTGAGGCCATCCTTCAACACCTTGAGTTGCAAAGGAGAAAGCGATCTTAGACGGGGGGTTGCTGTGATAGCAAGCGTACAAAGGACCTACACTGGAGACCCGGAAGTCCTATCCTGCTCTGGCTTTAATCGCGGGGTCGCCTCCATGAGCGCTGCATCCATCCGAAGGTGGGAAGGCGCGGCCGCCTTGGTGTCCTCCCACTCGGGGAGGAGCGGCGAAAACGCTTTCGCCTTCTTCCTCCGATGAATCTGAGTCTCCAATCGAGAACGAGAGCGTTGGGGCGGTGGTCCCGGCATGCGTTTTCCTGCTCTGTAATTGGTGCAGGCTCGACTCCTGGGTCACCTTAGCACTGCCTCAGATGGTGGTCAACAGGGCAAGACCGCAATATTCTTGACACTATGGCCTGATTTGCTATGGTTTTTTGAGCAGACTATGCCTTAACCAGAAGGACAACGCCATGACCATGTATTCACACAATGCCCTTAAGGGCTGCGCGCTGCTTGCCGCCATCGCCACCTTGGGGCTTACGCCGGCGTGGGCCGATGATCTTGACAGCATCCGGTATGGCGAAGCGGCTCGTACCTATGCCGCAGGGTCCATCCAGACGTTTACTCCGCAGGATGGTGTGGTGAATGTCATCACCGGCGACAATCAAACGGTTGGTAACCGTATGCGGCTTGGACAGAACGATGTGTTTTATCTGAAATTGAAAAACCCTTCCGAAGCGGCCGTGGGAGATCTCTTCACGGTGTACAAGCGGACACGGAAGGTCTTCCATCCAGCGACCGGCCAGTACATGGGGTATCTGATCACCCGGCTGGCCATCGTGCGGGTGGTTCAAGCGGATCATGAATTGACCACGGCACAAGCCATACGATCCTTTGCACCGGCGGCTCCAGGCGATCCCGTCGTCAAATTTTCATTGACAAGTACCGATGAAGCGGCCGCTGTGCCCGCCTCGGGCGACATCAGCGGCATGGTAGTCGACCTGCAGGCTGATTTGCAGATGACACTGGTGGCGCAGCGAAACATCGTATATCTGGATCGCGGATGGGAAGACGGGCTCAAGGCAGGAGATCGCATGGAGCTCACTCGCTATGGAGGAGGGCTCCCGCCTCGCCGGGTGGGAGAAGTGAAGGTCTTGTCGACTGAGGGCCGCAGCGCCACCGCACTGGTGACGAGATCGACCTCGCGGATTCTCAAGGGCGATCAGGCCCGTACGAAATATCATACCGATGCCGTTCCGCCGGCCCTCTCTCCGTCCATGAACAAGACTCCCAGCGCGCCCGGAGTTAAGAGCGACAAGAACACGGCTCAGAATGCGGCTCGCGAGACGCGGTACTCCTTGAATGACCTCATGAGGCAGCTGCGCTATGAATCGGGAGAAGCGACGATCAAGCCGGAAGGCTATCAGATGCTCAATCAGTTGGTCGAACTTCTGAAAGCGTCGCCCCCGAATCAACTGATCCGTGTCGAGGGTCATGCGGACAGTATGGAAATCGGTCCCTCGCTCAAATCTCTGTATCCGACGAATTGGGATCTTTCGAAGGCGCGTGCCACCGGCGTGTTGCGTTATATCGTCGAAAAGGGCGGCATCGATTCCGCTCGGATTTCGTCAATCGGCTATGGAGCGACAAAGCCGGTCATGAGCAATGCGACGGAAGACGGCCGGTCAAAGAACCGTCGCGTCGAGATTGTCCTGTATTCTCCCGACGTGCCGGCGCCTGCGGAACCAGCGATGGCACCCGCGGACACTGCCGATGACGGCTATCGCGTGTCCGGTCTTGAGTCCGAACCTCAGGAGCCTGCATCTCCTTCTATTAGTCACACTGCGGAGCGCACCGCCGTCCCGACGGAATCCAATGCTGCTGAGCCGCCGGCTGTCACTCCGCCGGTGGATCCCGCTACGCTGCCTGAAGACAGTCCATCTGTCTCTGTCCCTGCGGAGACACCGGCGCAACCCTAATCTCGGCTCCACGCTGGAACAGGCTTGTTTGGCCGGTTCCAGCGTGCACGCACCCGCAGGTTTCCCCTCGCGACGGCTGCTGTTACAATGCCGCATGATTGATGAGCCGCGGGCATTGGAGACGCTTCGAGCAGAAGCCCCTCTCTTTGCCGACGTCATCGTCCCCCGCCACTTCGCCGGCCCGTTCACGTATCTGATCCCCACTCCATTACGACCAGTCCTGCGCGTCGGGCACCTCGTATTCGTGCCGTTCGGCAGATCCCTGGTCCAAGGCGCGGTGATTGCGCTCACTGCTCATCATCCTCCGACCTTGCCTCTCGAACGACTCAAAGCGATTCGCACACTGGCCACGCCCGATGGGGCAAGCGACATTCCGCCGCCATTGCTTCGACTGTCGAAGGCTGTCGCAGAGGCCTACGTCGCACCCTGGGGGCAGTGCCTGAGACTGGTGCTTCCGCCCAAGTCGAGAGCGGTCGATTCAAATCGCATCATTCTGACGAAGGAAGGCCAGGAGGCTCTGAAGGCGAAGGAACCGGCGTCTTCGCAACGGCAGCTGACCCCCCTGGATCACGAGTGGCAGGCTCGTGTCGACCAGGCACTGGAAGCTCGGCGTCCGGCCCGCCTGTTGATGCAAGCGGATCCGGCGGAACGCCTCCGCTGGCTTCGATCTGCCACGGCCAAAACGATGCAATTGGGTCGGAAGGTGCTCGTGATCGCCGGTGAAACAGCTCGGGCCGAATCGCTCGCGGCCGCACTGGCTGATTCAGGGAGCGTGACAGCAGTCCTTCACAGCATGATGTCAGACAAAAAGAGAGCCGCAGTCTGGGACCGGATTCGTCAGAACGATGTCTCCGTGGTGGTTGGCACAAGGGCCGCCGTGTTCGTTCCATTGCATCCTCTCGGCTTGATCTGGGTTGATCGGGAAGAGGATCCCGCGCTGAAGGAACCCAAGGAACCTCGATATCACGCTCGGGACGTCGCATGGATGAGAGCGAACGATGAGCAGGCGCTTCTCGTGCTGGGTTCGGCGCATCTCTCCCTGGAGACGTGTGGCCTGGAGCCACCGGCGTCTGTCCTCAAATCGTCCCATCGGCCGGAAGCCCTGCCTCAGATCGAAGTCGTGGATCTTCGACGGGTGGATCGGAGCACCCTTTTGAGCCCCAGGCTTCAGGAGGCAATAGGCGATGCCATTACGCGTCGCGCAGGCGTGCTGTTGTTTCTCAACCGAAAAGCCTACGCGGGCGCCCTCGTGTGCCAAGACTGCGGTCAGATTCCACGCTGCACGTCCTGCGCTGTGGCGCTGGCCTTTTCACGTCAAAAAAGCCTTCTGTTCTGTCATTACTGTGGGGCTGCCGGTGCGATTCCGGACCTCTGTGCAGCGTGCGGGAGCGCGCGACTACAGCCCGTGGGACAAGGGACAGAACGCGTTGAAGAGGAAGTCAGACGCCGGTTTCCTTCTGCACGGGTCTTGCGGGTCGACGGGGAGAGCATGCGCAGGCCGAAGGTGGCCGAGAGCATATGGACACGTATTCGACGGCGAGAATGGGATGTGCTCGTCGGCACTCAAATATTGTTGAGGGAGGATGCCGTGCCGCCGGTTGGTGTAGCAGGGGCCGTGCAGGCGGATGCGGGGTTAAGCTTCCCCGATTTTCGAGCGGCGGAACGCACCTTCCATTTGCTGGAAGACGCCGCGAGTCTCGTGCAGCCGATGTCGAATGGCGGGCGGTTTCTCATACAATCGTATCTTCCGACCCACTATGTGATCGAGGCAGTCGCCCGGCAAGAAGAAGCCATCTTCACATCAGAGGAATTGAAGCACCGGAATGCTCTCGGATTTCCTCCGGTCATTCGGATGATCGTCCTCCATATTTCCGGCGCACTCGAACCGATCGTGGAAGAGGCGGCGCAAGTCTGGGCAGCTGCCCTGAGCCGTGCGGCTCAGGCGACGCCTGAATGCGCAGACGTCACCATATTTGGACCGGTTCAATCGCCTGTGGCGCGCGTCCGCAAACGATACCGCCGACAAATTCTGATCAAATCCCACCCCGATTCCAAGGCCGTGCAGGCCATACGATCGACGCTGACCGACCTTGAGTCGGCCTACGCACGTCGAAAAGTGAAGTTCGACGTGGATGTG
Organism: Nitrospira sp.; assembly: GCA_035454845.1. Taxonomy (GTDB): domain Bacteria; phylum Nitrospirota; class Nitrospiria; order Nitrospirales; family Nitrospiraceae; genus Nitrospira_C. The sequence continues at coordinate 1,568 of DATIGH010000256.1, read as the reverse complement.
GATCCGATCGACATGTGGTGACTACCGCGTCGCTTTTTCCTTTGCCCGCTTAAAGAGTCCATAGGAAAAGGCGATCCAGAATACGGCCGAGAACAGGCCCATGAGTGTGGCGGAAAGGATGGCGCCCATCTCGTCGTCGGACGGTTCGCCACCAGCCGACCGAACGTGGAGCATTGTGGCGATGGGCCAAGCGAAGCACTCCACTCCAAGCAAGAGTGTCGACCAGGCCCAGATGAGCGTGAGGGTGCGGCCCTGCCACCATAAGAATCCGGCTGCAGCAATCAACACGAGCCCCGTGCCGTAGAGGGACAGCGCGTTGCTGACCAGCCATGCGCCGATGGTGACCACAAGGCTGCCCAATCCAACATTGACGTAGCGCATCCAAGAAACAGACATCGTGATCGGTGGGTCTCTGTGATGCGGCGGGGTGTGTGGGTGGCTCACGTGCAGCGGATGTGTATTACACGGTGCGTTTGACGAAGAATGCAGCCGCTTGCGCCCGTCGAGAGATATGGAGCTTTTGAAACATGTTGGCCAGATAGTTCTTGACGGTCTTGTCGCTCAGCTTGAGCGTCGAGGCGATCTCCTTGTTCGTCAGGCCATCGGCAACCAACGCCAACACCCGTTCTTCTTGCGGCGAGAGTGAGGAGGGACGCGCAGGACCTTCGGAAGTCGGGACCGTCTTGATCCACTCGAGAGCGCGCTTGGTGACGGCGGGATCTAGAATTGAGCGACCGGTTGAAACGGTCCGGATCGCGCGGATGAGCGCAGCCGAATCAATCTCCTTCAAGACGTAGCCGTAGGCGCCGGCCAAGACGGCCGCAAGCACTGAGTCGTCATCCGTATACGATGTCAGGAAGATCACACGCGCGGTCGGTTGTTCAGACAAAATTTCCCGGCAGGCTTCCACGCCAGATCCGTCAGGCAGGCGAACGTCCATCAAAATCACATCAGGCCTGAGACGCTTGGCTTCCGAGGCGGCTTGGGCCTTACTGTCGGCCTCCCCAACGATTGTGATGCCCTGGTTATTATGCAAGACCGTTCGCAGGCCGACGCGGACGACCTCATGATCGTCGACCAACAGCAGCCTGATCGCATGGGTTTTCGTCGACGAGCCACTGCGGCGCCTCAGGGAGGTCGCATCGGCCACAGGCATTGCCGCTCCATGTGTCATGGGATCATGTTTGGTGCCGAAGGCGGGATGTATCAGTGAGAATCGCTGGATGCCTTGATAGGACCGGCGATTCTCGCCTGCCGCCTACGGGACAGCGAAAGGACTCTTTGCCTCTCTTTGGCTATCTTTGTCTGTCTGCATCCCGATTAGGCCGCGAAAGTAACACCCTAATAACACCTGGCGCAAGGCCCCCCGGGCATGTTCAGGCAGGGCGGGGGCCTGTGTGGAGTCCTCTTGGCCTAGCCTTATCTCCCCTGCGCTTCACTCTACAAACCGAAATGGCACATCTTGAAGCCCTCCGCTGGGCTAAACATGCCCTTTCTTCGCGGCCAACCCCGACTCACGGAGCGTTTTTGACATGAATAGCAAAAAGATGACCTACGCCTCATCTCCC
>DATIGH010000255.1:0-15984 GCA_035454845.1 Nitrospira sp. | reverse complement strand
ACGACCACGCCCTCATATTCGAACGCGCCCTCGAAAATCGCCGGCAGGTTTCGATTCTGCAGCAACTGTGCGGTATATGCGACCGCCGCATCACGCGGCCGAAGCGCGGGGGGCACCAGGACTCCTCCCGGGAATCGTCGCTGAGCCAAAAGGCCAATTTCGGTGCCCATGGCCAGGATGGCTTGCGTCGAAGGATCGGGAGGCTCGGCGAGCTCAGGATGCGTGGTTTCGAGAAAGAGCCGTTTATGACATTGCAATCCGGAAAGAAATTTTGACTTCGACAAACGCGGGATGGCCGGACGCAAACGGTCCTCAGTGTCGGAAAGCGTCATGGCAGGAGACCCTAATCGATGCGTGCCTCATTTGTCCAGGCCGCCTTAGTCGGCTTCTGTTAGGATGGATTGGATGGCCAATGGTGTCACGCAGATCCGGCGCTCGGTCATGGCCCTGGCGCTTCCCGTCACCGTCAGCAGCCTGTTGCAGCGCATGGAAGGAATCGTCGCGGTCTTTCTAGTCGGAGGGCTCGGCGCCATTCCCATCGCGGCCGTCGGACTCGGACAGCTGTTGGCCTTCATCGCCACCACGCTGGTCTCGGGCCTGTCGGTCGGCACGAACGTGATCGTGGCACAGTTGTGGGGGGCGCGCCGCCATCGCGACGCGGGTCAGGCCGCACGCCATTTTCTCGGCCTCGCCGTCGTCGTTTCGCTGTTCCTGATGGCGGCCGGTGTGCTGCTGAACGGCTACGTCATGCAACTTCTCGGCGCGGCTCCCGACGTCATCGCGCTTTCTCTCCCCTATTCGACGCTGATTTTTCTCGTGATCCCTTTCACGGTCCTCCTCCAAGTGTTGTCGTCCGTGCTGCAAGGCACGGGCGACACAAAAACGCCGATGTATGCCATGATCGTCGTGAATCTCTTGCATGTCCTCATCGCCTATCCCCTGATTTATGGCCGTTGGGGACTGCCGGCATTCGGCGTTCCAGGCGCGGCCGTCGCCGTCGGCATGGCGGAGGCGGCGGGCGTATGCTTTTTGGCGATCCGATGCCTCCCGCTGTTGCATCGCTCGCCGCACATCCGATTCGATCTCTTCCGGACGATGTGGCAGGTCGGAGCTCCGGTGTCCGGCGAGCGCATCGTGCAACAAGCGGGCATCCTCGCCTACACAAAAATCGTCCTGCTCTACGGCACAGTCGCCTATGCGGCGCATCAGGTAGGACTGTCCATCGAGTCGTTATCGTTCCTGCCGGGATATGGATTCGCTATCGCCGCAGCAACCATGGTGGGGCAAAGCATCGGCGCCGGCAAGTTCACGCGAGCAAAACTCGAAAACTGGGAAGCCAACCGGCTGGCCACCGTGATCATGTCGATCATGGGCATCGTGTTCTTTTTCTTCCCGTACGTACTGCTTCGCGCATTTACCAGCGACGAATCGGTCATTGAATTGGGGACGCTGTTCCTCAAGATCGTGGCACTGCTCCAGATTCCGCTGGCCCTCACGATGGTGCTGGCGGGCTCCTTGCGAGGCGCGGGTGACACACACTTCATCATGTTTGCGACCACCATCGGCATGTGGGCCATCCGGGTTCCCATTGCCATTATCGCCGGCGTCTGGCTTCACCTCGAAGTGTTCTACGTCTGGCTGGCGATGATCGCCGACTGGACCCTGCGGATGGGGCTGATGCTATGGCGCTATCGTTCGGAACGCTGGCGATCGATCCAGGTCATTCGCTAGGCTAACGCTCGGTGTGCTAACCGGTGCAGGATGGCGGGCGCTCGGAAGGTCTCGTATCTTTTCCAGCTCCTATGCGCACTTCGATGCGATTGACCGCCTTGACATTCGCGCATAGATCGCCGAGTCCAGGCGTAATCAATCGAAAGGGTCCCCCTTTGCCGTGGGGCAGCGACTCCCCGTCCATCTCATAGAGCAACAGGCCAAACTCCTTGGCCTGCGCCAGGGTGAGCGTCGCAGCGTACTGGCCATCGCTTGAATGAAACGTCACGTGATCCGCCTCAATCTTGAGGGCGGGAATATCCAACAATCCCTTCACGGTGACGGCACGCCCCCGCAGACTCGGCATCTTGCGACTGACATCGTCGATCTGATGTTCGCTCGGCAACTGCCGCAGCGCCGTCCGATCCAACGACACCGGCTGGACGACTGCACCCTCGATCGCAACGATGCCGGGGCCGGATTGCGGCTTTTCGGTGAGCGTCTTGATCATCGCCGTCAGCGCCTCGTTGACGGGCGTGGGAATCCCTAAAGCGCGTCCTTGGTCGACGATGTACCCGTTGAGGTTGCGGATTTCGGTTGGTCGTCCCGCTTTCCAATCGTCGTACATCGAGGTATGGATGTCGCGAATCTCTTGCGTCCACTTGACGACGCGGTCCGGCATGTCAGACGGCAACGGCACCTTCACAGCAGCGGACACGGCCGTCACTTCGGCCACGATCTGGTGGATGACGTGCATCATCTCGGGATGCTCGAGCGCCCTCGAGACTTTGTCGTCGATCAGAACGGTCAGCGGGTTGAACACACAGTTCCAACACATCTTTTCCCACTTGCTCCGTCGGATGTCTTTGGCCAGCTGGCAGGAGATCCCGGCGCTCGTGAAAAGATCACGGATCTGCAACACCCGTTCGCTTTCATGGCCCATCAGCTCGCCTATCGACACGGCCCCCCTCTTATAGTGATCGATCACCCCCGGGGCGGCGATCTTCGAATAGATGAAGGCGACGCCGCCGACGACGCAATCCCGCTCGAACCGCGCAATCAGGCGGTCTTCCGTATCGATGCCGTTTTGCAGGGTAAGGATGACTGTTTGATCCGTCAGCACCGGCTCGATCTGCGCGATGACCTCGTCAAGGTCATAGGCCTTGACGGCAAGAATGATCAAGTCCGGCGTCGGCAGCTGCTTCGGGTCGGCGGCTGCCTGCGGATGCACGGTCACGTTCCCCGAGGCGCTGCGAACACGCAGGCCGTGCTGCTGGACAGCGGCCAAGGTCTTCGGCCGCAGGAGAAACGACACGTTCGGATGGTGTTTGGCCAAGTGCGCGCCGAAATAGCCGCCGACCGACCCTGCGCCGACCACCAGGATGTGGTTCATGGACATGATCACCCCTCGAAACCTAGCCGTTGCCTGAATGACGTGGGTACTATAGCATGCAGTCCCACCCGCAGACAGAGTCGTGTTGTGCGGGACAACTCATGGCTGCAACGAGCGATCTCGGTATTGTGAGGGAGAAAATCGCGGGAGCGCGCTCCCTGGTCGTGCTCACGGGGGCCGGCATTTCGGCGGACAGCGGGGTTCCCACCTTTCGAGGTGCCGACGGCTTGTGGCGGAATTTTCGCGCCGAAGACCTCGCGACGCCAGAAGCCTTCGAGCGTGACCCTCGATTGGTGTGGGAATGGTACAACTGGCGGCGCGAACTGATCGCGACCAAGCAACCCAATGCGGCGCACGCGGCTCTCGTCGAGTTGGAGCGCCGATGTTCAGAGTTTTGGCTGATCACTCAGAACGTGGACGGCCTCCATCCGAAGGCAGGGTCCCAAAAATTGTCCGAAATTCATGGCAACATATGGAAAGTGCGCTGCACGGGGTGCGGAATGGTCGAAGACAACCATGACGTTCCTATCCCCATGCTTCCCACCTGCGCTCACTGCCAAAGACTGCTTCGGCCGCATATCGTCTGGTTCGGGGAATCGCTGTTCACCGGCGACCTTTCGCGCTGCGCCGCCGCCCTCCAGTCGTGCGATGTCCTGCTCGTGATTGGGACGTCGGGAGTCGTCTATCCGGCAGCCGGCTTCGCGTCGGTGGCCAAGCAGGCCGGTGCCTTCGTGGCAGAGATCAACCCAGATTCGACACCGCACTCGGATACGGTCGATGTCTTCCTCAAGGGCCGGGCCAAGGAGGTCGTGCCCCTCCTGCTCTAGAATCCAGATCCCACACCCTTAGAATAAGACCAGCATTCGAGATTGAAAGAAGTGACCTGTGAGATTACGGCGCAATCAGCGGCAGCAACTCATCCAACGCGCAGATCGTGGAAACACCGGGAGGAACCTGCTTCCCTTCGCGTACGAGTAGGACGGCGGCGAGCCCGGCCTTCGTCGCGCCCTCCACATCGTCCCTCATACTATCGCCAACATGCACCGCTTCTGCCGGCTCGACGGCATGCTGTTCCAACGCCAGCTCAAAGATCTTGGGCGAAGGCTTGGCCGCATGGGCCAGACTTGAGATGGTCACTGTGTCGAAGAACTCGGCGATCCCCAACCCTCTCAACACTTCGAACAGCCGCGAGTCAAAATTGGAGACGATACCCAGTTCAAGCCCGCGGCTCCGCAGTTCTTTCAGCGTAGGTACCACCTCGGGATACAGCTTCCACGAGGCCGGATCGGCAAACACCTGGTACACGTGCTCGAAAAATTCATCGAATCGCTCGAACATCCCGACACGGTAGAAGACGTTGTGCACCACATCGAACCACCAGAGCCGCTCGCTTTGTTTGATCTGCGCGGAGTCGGTGGCGGCAAACACCGGTGGCGGCGCATCGTGAAACGCCCGTCTGAACGCCTCCGTGATCCGCTTGATCGAGTCCGGCCTCGACTGATAGCCGAATGACACGGCATGCCTAAGATAGATGTCGGCGACCGATCCGTTCACATGGAACAGTGTTTCGGCGGCGTCAAAGAACGCTACTCGAGTCGGCTGGCTCATCGTGCATCCCCGGCGATCACAACCGCGCAGAAGTTACGGAGAATAGCGTAAATTCTTTCGCGCATCTATCGGCGGTTTCCTTGACAAAGGATACCCCCCCTGATAGCTTCGAACTAGTTCAATGAAATTGGTGACTTAAGTGCTTTCCACCATATTCGTTATCGACAGCAGCCCTGCGGTTCGCCGGATGGTCGAGCAGATCTCGGCGCCTGCCGGGTATGACGTCATCGGATTCCAGGACGGCCCGACGGCCCTCGAAGCCGCCAGGAAGATGAGCCCGAGCCTTATCATTACCGACTATCATCTCGACAATATGACGTTTTCCGGGTTCTGCAAGGAAGTCCACAAGCTAGATAACCTGAGCGACACCTATATTATTGCGCTGACCGGGGCGACGGACAAATTCGACGATTCTCATTTGAAATCTCTGGGCGTGAAGGCCTTCCTCAAGAAACCGTTCCAGTCCGAGCATCTGCTCGATGTCATCAAGGAGCTCGATGGCTCGGCATCCAAGAAAAAGAAGCGCGCCTGGCCTCCGACGTCGAGCGCCACGGATTCCGACGATGACCTGACAGATGCTGAGACTGCGGATGAGGAACTGGCAGTGAACATTCCGTATACTCTGCAGAGCAGCGCTCCGGAACCAAAGGAACCTCCGGTCACCGCTCAGGCCCCCGACCCAGCACCCGCACACCCGCCCGCTGCCGAACCCGAGGAAGCGATGAAGGGGCTATTCGGACAGCTCCTGCAATCGATGTCGGGCAAAACGGAACAGAAGATTGCGGAAATGCTCCCACAGATCGTGAGTACCAAACTCGAGACGTACGTCACCAAGGCGTTGGAAGCCGAGATGCATTCCCAACTGGGAACCACGATCTCGCAGGAACGGCTCACGGAAATCGTAGAGCCCTTACTGATGAGAGCGTTGTCGAAGGCCCTGACCACTGAGATGGCCGTGCTCGAACCGATCATCCGGAACAGCATCGTGGAGATCGCCAGCCCGATGATCAGAGAGCACATCGATCGAGTGATGGGCGAACAGGCCGAGACGGTGAAGCGGTCAGTTCCCGACGCCGTCCGGGAGCATCTCCGGTCGATGGAACAGGACATACAGGACCACTTGAAACAGGCCGCAGCGGAGCAGACGGAGCGAGCCGCCGCTGACGTGATCCGTGCCGTGGCAGAAGAGAAGATTCAGACGACCGTCCAAAACGTGATTCCTTCCATGGTCGAGGAACAGATCAAGGCGGAAATCCGCAGGCTCACACAGGCCGCCTAGAACCGGGCACTACCCCTTTTTACCCTTCCTCCCCCCACGCCGTGCTTTCGCCAGTGCCTTCACCCGCTTGACATTCTTCCGGTGCTTCTTTCTCGTCTTGCGATCTTTGTCCCGTCCCGTCGCCATAACAATCTCCTCGCAAAAGGTGGAAGGTGCCGCTGGTATAACACAAGACCCCACCCCGCTCAAGGAAAGAGGGCGCGTTGCCTTGGGTCCCAGGAGGCATGTTAAGATGCCTCGCGTTTTCTACACGCGCGAATCATGAGCAGTCTCCGCCTCGACAAAACCTACGATCCCAAAGCTGCCGAAGCCCGTTGGTCCCGCGCCTGGATCGAACGGGGGTACTTTCACGCGTCGACGAGTCATCCGGGCCAGCCATACAGCATTGTGATCCCTCCACCGAACGTCACGGGGTCCCTGCACGTGGGACATGCCTTGAATCACTCCTTACAGGATATTTTGATCCGCTGGCGGCGGATGCAGGGACGCAATACGCTCTGGCTGCCGGGGACCGATCATGCCGGCATTGCCACTCAAAACGTCGTGGAAAAGCAGCTTCTGAGCGAAGGGCTTTCACGTGAATCGCTCGGACGCGAACGATTCATCGAACGGGTATGGCAGTGGAAAGCCACTTCCGGCAACACGATCGTCGAGCAGCAAAAGCAGCTCGGGGAGTCCTGTGACTGGGAACGCCTGCGCTTCACCATGGACGAGGGGCTGTCGAAAGCCGTCATCGAAGTGTTCGTCCGTCTGTACGAAGATGGATTGATTTATCGTGGCGAACGGCTGATCAACTGGTGTCCCCGCTGCCTCACGGCGCTGTCCGACATTGAAGTCGAGCACGAGGAGGTGAAGGGGAAACTCTTTTACCTCCGTTATCCGCTGGCGGACGATGCGAGCGTCTCGCTGGTGGTCGCGACGACCCGACCGGAAACGATGCTGGGCGATACGGCGGTAGCCGTGCATCCTGACGATCCACGCCATCGGCATCTCATCGGAAAGAAGATCCGTCTCCCGCTGACGCGGCGCGAGATCCCCATTGTCGGCGACGCCATCCTCGTCGACCTCGAGTTTGGAACCGGCGCCGTCAAAATCACACCGGCCCATGATTTCAACGACTACGAAGCGGGCGAACGGCACCAACTCCCACGTCTGCCGATTTTCGACCATCAAGCACTGCTCGATCCCACGGCGCTGACAACGGCGGGCGTCGAAGAAGACATCATCGCCGCCCTGGCACGCCTCCCGGTGTCGAAAGCACGGACGAAGATCGAGCAGGCCTTGAAGGACCGTGGCGTGCTCGTCAAGGTCGAAGACCACAAGATGGCGATCGGAAAGTGTTACCGGTGTAAGACGGTGGTCGAGCCCTACCTCTCACCGCAGTGGTTTGTCGATATCAAACCGCTGGCGGAGCCGGCGATCCGCGCCGTGGAAGACGGCCGGATTCGCATCATTCCAGAAGGCTGGATCAACAACTATCTCGGCTGGATGCGGGACATCAAAGATTGGTGCATCTCTCGCCAACTTTGGTGGGGGCATCAAATTCCCGCCTGGTACTGCGAGCGCTGCAACCAGGCGTTCATTCACAAACAGACCAATGAGACCGGCGCGGTCACGCGCATCACTCTGCTCCAAGGCGCGACGGCGGTGGTCGCCAGATCTGCGCCGACCGTCTGCCCCCAGTGCGGCGGGCAGCAGTGGCTTCGCGATCCGGACGTGCTCGACACGTGGTTTTCGTCCGGCCTCTGGCCCTTTTCCACGCTGGGGTGGCCCGAAGAGACACCGGAACTGAAGACCTATTATCCGACCTCGACGCTGGTTACCGGTCTCGACATCCTCTTTTTCTGGGTGGCGCGCATGATCATGTTGGGGTTGAAATTCATGCCCGACGTCCCCTTTCGTGACGTCTACATTCATGCACTCGTCCGGGACGCCGAAGGCCAGAAGATGAGCAAATCGAAGGGCAACGTCGTTGATCCGCTGCACGTCATGGATCAGTTCGGCACCGATGCACTGCGGTTCACACTCGCGTCCATGGCCTCGCCCGGTCGCGATCTCAAACTGGCGGAAGAACGGATCGAAGGCTATCGAAACTTCGCCAACAAGATCTGGAATGCCGCACGCTTCAGTCACATGTATCTCGAGGGACCGCGCACTCCGACGCCTGCGATGGAACGGCCCTTTGCCGACCGGTGGATTTTGAGCCGCCTCAACAGCGCGATTAAGACCGTGACCGCCGAGTTGGAGGCCTACCGTTTCGACCGAGCGGCGAGCGCCCTCTATCATTTCATTTGGCACGAATACTGTGACTGGTACCTGGAGCTGATCAAGCCCGCCTTACAGAATCCCGCCCATCCTGACGGGCCGGCGACGAGGCAGACGTTGGTCGAGACCCTCGAAACCACCATGCGGCTCCTGCACCCATTTATGCCATTCATCACGGAAGAGATTTGGCAGACCATTCCGCATGAGGGCGAGAGCATCGTCATCCAGCGTTACCCCGAACCCGCGCAGACCTGGGACGCCCCGGAAACCGAGCAGCGCTTCCTTCTGCTCGAGCAAGCCATCAGTCTCGTTCGGACGGGACGCGTGCTCTTGAACTATACACCCGGCCAGCAGGTCGAATTTGGTGTGGCCCATGACCACCCCGAAAAGCAACGGCAGCTTCACGAGCTCGAGTCTTATCTCGCCCATCTGAGCCGGGGGGTTCCCAGCATCGACGCCCAAACCGCCTGGCCGCCGGCCCCCCGCCTGCGGCTGATCGCCGAAGGCCTAACCATCGGTCTCGTCGTGTCCGGAGATGTAGACCTCAAAAAAGCGCTGGACCGCCTCGTGAAGCAGCGTGAGGAACACCAAAAAGATATCGCTCGCCTGAGCGGCAAGCTTGACAACACGGAGTTCGTCGCCAAGGCGCCTGCCGAGGTGCTGGCCGAGCATCGTGTCCGTCTGCGCGGTTTGCAGCAGGATCAAGCGATGCTGGCAAATAGCGAGCAGCAGCTTCGTGCCCTGCTTGGGGCCTGAAGATGGCCGTCCTGCCTGCCGCCGATCTCAGACGTGCCGTTCGACAAGGGCTCGAAGAAGACGCGGGACAAGGCGACGTCACCACCGCGGCTCTGTTTCCCACCGCAGTTCCAGCTCAGGCCCGCATCATCGCCCAACAGGAGCTCATCGTCGCCGGAATGGCGCCCGCCATCCAGGTGTTTGTGGCCGTCGACCCCTCGCTTGCCTTGACCGTGATGAAGAAGGACGGAGCCCGAGCCACCAGCGGCGAAACGCTCCTTCGCATCGAAGGGGACGGCCGCTCCATCCTCACGGCTGAGCGAGTCGCGCTGAATTTTTTGCAACATCTTTCTGGCATCGCCACGCTCACCGCCCGGTTCCGCACAGCCGTGCGCGGCTACCCTGTCGCCATCCTCGACACGAGAAAGACGCTGCCAGGTTGGAGGGCGATCCAAAAATGGGCGGTGGCCCTCGGCGGCGGCACCAATCATCGGCGGTCGCTTTCAGACGGGATCCTCATCAAAGACAATCATCTCAGCCTTCTGCCTCACAAACAGGCGGTTCGTCATGCGTGCAAGCTCGCCAAGAGTCGAGGCAAGAGCCGGATGCCGATCATCGTCGAGGTCGAATCGCTCGCTGAGGTCACACAAGCGCTTGCAGGACAGGCGGACATTATCCTCCTCGACAACATGACGCCCGCCATGGTCAGAACGGCCGTGCGCATGGTCAAGCGACGCGCCCTCGTCGAGGTGTCCGGAGGCGTCACCTTGAAGAATGTTCGCGCGATGGCAGCGGCCGGGCCCGACCGCATCTCGATCGGCGCCCTCACCCATTCAGCGCCTGCCGCCACGATGACGCTGGAGCTCGAGCCGGCAGGCCGCACGCGCAAGAGGCAACGCTGACCGGTGCAGCACTCGTCATCATTGAATAGAGACGCCATTGAAAACCATCTGACGACCCGATCGTTGGGCCGTCGCATCGAGTGGCACCATCGCCTCGATTCGACAAACCGTGAAGCGGTCGCATTGGGCCAAGCCGGTGCCGAGCATGGCACGCTCGTGCTGGCTGATGCACAGACCGCAGGACGGGGCCGCCTGGCACGAGCGTGGTTTTCTCCGCCGGGTGTCAACCTCTATGCGTCTCTGGTCGTTCGCCCGACGATTGAAGCGCAGGGTCTGGCGGCCTGGCTGTCCTGGTTGCCGTTGATGGCTGCCTTAGCCGCGGCGGAAGCCATCGACACCATGCGATCGGTCAACGTCGCGGTGAAGTGGCCGAATGATCTCCTGATCAATGGCCGGAAAGTGGGAGGCATCCTCTGCGAAAGCGCAACGGCCCCCGGAGCCGGCTCGTTTCAAGTGATCGGCATGGGCATCAACGTCAACGGAGAGGCAACAGATTTTCCGGAGGAGTTGCGTGAGATCGCCACGACCATCCGTCAGGAAACCGGGCACGTCATCGACCGCAACCGGCTCATCGCTCAGGTGCTGCTCGAACTGGAAGCGTGTCTGGACGAATTTCTCGCACGTGGCGCCGAGCGCATTGCACTGGCCTACCGCCGGCGCTGCACGACGATTGGAAGAACCGTCAAGGCTGTGCTGGCTGACGGCAAGGTATGCATCGGGGTGGCAGAAGGAATCAACCAAGACGGATCCTTGACCCTCGTTGAGTCGGCTGCGACTGGACAGCTGACAGTGACGGTCCGACAGTTGCGAGCCGCCGACATCGTGCACCTGCGTTGAAGCCGGTGGCGCAATCGTCGTCGAGTCTGTAGTATAGCTATCAGCAGTCAGCCTCAGCTATCAGCTATCAACGTCAGGACCTGAAGCCCATGCTGCTCGTTGTCGATATCGGAAATACCAACGTCGTGTTGGGCATCTATGAGGGTCCGATGCTGAAGGCGCATTGGCGTCTGGCTACCGATACCAAGACCACCGCAGATGAGTACGGAATCCTCTTCACCAACCTGCTCGCGGCGGCAGGAATCCTTCCCGTCCAGATTTCGGGTGCCATGATGTCCAGCGTTGTTCCGACGCTGACCGCCACCTTTGAGGCGCTGATCGAGCAGTATTTCCGTCAGCAACCATTAATCGTGACGTCCGAATCGGACACAGGGCTCACAATCCGGTATCCCAATCCCAAAGAAATCGGCAGTGATCGGCTCGTCAATGCCGCGGCGGCGTATCACAAGTACCGGCGCGATCTGATCATCGTTGACTTCGGCACCGCAACGACCTTTTGCACCGTCACGAAAGACGCCGAATACTTAGGAGGAGTCATCGCTCCGGGTCTCGGAATCTCGGCCGAAGCCCTGTTCGCCCGCGCGGCCAAACTGTCGAAGGTGGAATTGACCAGACCGAAAACGGTGATCGGGACGGATACTGGAAGCAGCATTCAGTCCGGTCTCGTCTTTGGCTATGCCGGACTGGTCGACGCGCTGGTGAAAAGAATCGAACAGGAACTGGGCCGTTCGGCCTATGTCATTGCCACCGGCGGGTTGAGTGGCGTCATCTCGAAGGAAACCACCTCCATCCAGACAATCGAACCTCTGCTGACACTGGAAGGCTTGGCACTGCTCTATCGCCGGGCGGTCGGCTCCCCCTCAACGTGGGTCTAGCCCTTTTCACAATCCAAAGTCATTAATTCTGTGGGCTGCTGTTGACTTATGGCCTCGGGTGACTATCTCGCCTGAGTAACAGGTCACATCGTGGCAGACGACGAACTAAACACCAATACATTCGATAACTTAGACTCACACTCCGGTGATCCTTTTTCCGCCCCATCCGAGGCCTCATCGACTGAGTTGGCGGCCAGGGATGAGGAGTTGAAGTCGCTTAACGACAAGTATCTTCGGCTGGCCGCCGAGTTCGACAATTACAAACGGCTCGCCCAAAGGGATCAACGGGACCAGATCCGATTCGGCAACGAACACCTGCTGAGGGAACTTCTGCCTGTTGTCGACAACCTCGAGCGGGCGATCAAGGCCGCGAAGGACAATACGTCCACCGACGGACTGATCCAAGGCATCGAACTTACGTTGAAGCAGTTACAAGGTGTCCTCGGAAAATTCGGGGTCCAGTCCATCCCGACGATGGGGCAGCCGTTTGATCCTACCGGTCATCAGGCGGTCGCATCGGTGCCTTCGGCAAAGGTGCCTGACAAACATATCGTGGAAGAGTTTCAACGGGGATACCGGTTGCACGATCGAGTGCTGAGACCTGCCATGGTGACGGTGTCATCGGGATCAAATGAATCAGGCGACGAATCGGAATCATGAGCACAGACTTAGTACAGGAAGGAGTTAATCATGGGTAAAGTCATCGGCATCGATTTAGGCACGACCAATTCCTGCGTCGCCGTCATGAGCGGCGGTGATCCCGTAGTGATCGCCAATGCGGAAGGCGCCCGCACGACTCCGTCGGTCGTCGCGATCACCGACAAGGGTGAACGGCTCGTCGGCCAGATCGCCAAACGTCAAGCCATTACGAATCCAGAAAATACCATTTTCTCGGTGAAACGCCTTATGGGCCGGAAGTTCCGCAGCAAGGAGGTCCAGGAAGCCCTCAAGCGGCTGCCCTACAAGGTCGTGGAAGCCGACAACGGCGACGCTCATGTGGAACTGCGCGGCAAACGCTACAGCCCACCGGAAATCTCCGCCATGATCCTGCAGAAAATGCGGCAGACGGCGGAGGATTATCTGGGTGAGAAGGTTACGGAAGCCGTCATCACCGTCCCCGCCTATTTTGACGACAGCCAGCGGCAAGCCACCAAGGACGCCGGCCAGATTGCAGGACTCAATGTCCTGCGCATCATCAATGAGCCGACCGCCGCCTCGTTGTCCTATGGGCTCGACAAGAAGAAGGACGAGCGGATCTCGGTTTATGACCTGGGCGGGGGCACATTCGACGTGTCGGTCCTCGAAATCGGTGAAGGCGTCTTCGAAGTCAAATCCACCAACGGAGACACCTATTTAGGCGGCGACGACTTCGACCTCCGCGTCATGGATTGGCTCGTCGATGAGTTCAAGAAGGATCAAGGCATCGACCTTCGCAAGGATCGCATGGCGCTTCAACGGTTGAAAGAATCGGCTGAGCGGGCGAAGATCGAGCTATCCTCTTCTCAGGAAACAGAAATCAATCTGCCCTTCATTACGGCGGATGCCAGCGGTCCCAAGCACATGGTGATCAAGCTGACGCGTTCCAGGCTGGAGCAGCTCGTCGACGACTTGATCCAGAAGACAGTCGAACCCTGCCGCAAGGCCTTGGGCGATGCCGGTGTCTCGTCTCGCGACATCAATGAAGTCGTGCTCGTCGGCGGCATGACCCGCATGCCCAAAGTCATCCAAGTCGTCAAAGACTTCTTCGGCAAGGAGCCGCATCGCGGCGTGAACCCCGACGAAGTCGTCGCCATCGGGGCGGCCATTCAAGGCGGCGTACTCAAGGGCGACGTCAAAGACGTGCTCCTGCTGGACGTCACGCCCTTGTCATTGGGCATCGAGACACTGGGCGGCGTGTTCACCAAGCTCATTGAGCGCAATACGACCGTCCCCACGAAGAAGAGCCAGGTCTTCTCGACGGCGGCCGACAATCAAACCGCCGTGACCATCCGCGTGTTCCAAGGCGAACGCGAAATGGCCAACGACAATAAGTTGCTCGGCCAGTTCGACCTCGTGGGCATTCCTCCGGCTCCGCGCGGCATGCCGCAAATCGAAGTTACCTTTGATATCGACGCGAACGGCATTGTGCACGTGTCGGCCAAGGACTTGGCCACGCAGAAGGAGCAATCCATCAAGATCACGGCCTCCAGCGGTCTCAGCAAGGACGAAGTGGAGAAGCTGGTCAAGGACGCCCAGGCGCATACGGAAGACGATAAGAAGCGCCGGAAAGCGGCCGAAGCCAAGAACCAGGCCGACAATCTCCTCTATCAGACGGAGAAGAACCTCAAGGAGCACGGCGACAAAATCTCGGCCGAGGACAAGACCAAGATCGAAGAAGCCGTCACCGGCCTGAGAAAGGCGATGGAGGGCAACGATCCCGATGCGATCGAGTCTGCCACGCAGACGTTGACAACCGCCTCTCACAAGCTGGCGGAGGAGATGTACAAGAAGGCGTCGGCCTCATCGGCGACCGGTGCCGGAGCCGCCGGTGGTCCTGAGAGTCCGAACGGCGCCAAGACGGACGAAAAAGTCGTGGACGCCGAGTTCGAAGAAGTGGACAAAGATAAAAAGTAAGATAGAATACGGCTGCCGAGGGACCGAGTTTCGTCGATTACGGAACTCGGTCTTTCTGCGACACCACCATTAGGGGACAATGGCTTCCGTGTCGAAACGAGATTTCTACGAAACGTTGGGCGTTGAACGGAACGCGTCCGACGATGACCTGAAAAAGGCCTACCGCAAGCTGGCCCGTCAATATCATCCCGACCTCCAGAACGGCGAACAGCAGAAAAAGCAAGCTGAAGAGAAGTTCAAGGAAATCAACGAAGCCTACGAACATCTCAGCGACGCGGAAAAGCGAAAACGCTACGACATGTTCGGCCATGCCGGAACGCAGGGCGGCGCCGGCTTTGAAGGCTTTGACTTCGGGCGCGGCGGCTTCGGCGACGTCTTCAACGACATCTTCGAGGACTTCTTCGGGGGGCAGCGCGGCGGCACCCGGGCCGAGCGTGGAAACGACCTCCAGTACAACCTCGAGATCACCTTCGAAGAATCGGTCTACGGGAAGGAAGCGAAACTCAAGATCCCGCGTTGGGAAACCTGCACGGACTGCAAAGGCTCCGGAGCCAAGTCCGCCTCCGCGATGAAAACCTGCCCGAGCTGCAAAGGGGCAGGACAGATTCGGCTGCAACAGGGTTTCTTCAGCGTGAGCAGGCCCTGCGGCCAGTGCGAAGGCTCTGGGCAGATCATTACCGAGCCCTGCCCAACCTGCCAAGGCCGCCAGCGCTTGTATCGTGAACGCACGATTGCCGTCCACATCCCGGCGGGCATTGAGACGGGCATGCGTCTGCGCCTGTCCAACGAAGGCGAGCACGGGGTCAACGGCGGTCCTCCCGGCGATCTCTACGTGGCCATTACGGTCAAGCCGCACCCGGTGTTCCAGCGCAAAGGCAACGACATCGTGTGTGACGTGCCGGTCAGCTTTATCACCGCGACGCTCGGCGGAAAGATCGAAGTCCCAACGCTTAAAGGCACGACCGTGATGAAGGTGCCGCCCGGCACGCAACCGGATAAAGTGCTGCGCCTCAAAGGGTTGGGAATCCCGAGCCTGAAGCACCACACGACAGGCGATCAATTGTTCACGATCAAGGTCCATATCCCCACCAAACTGACCGCGAAGCAGCGCGAGCTGCTGACGGAGTTCGCCAAGGAAAGCGGCATGTCGATGGAAGCCGACGGCGACGGCTTTTTCGACAAGATGAAGACCTTTTTCGAATAACGCCGCAGCCCGCCGAGTCGGAGTCCGCCTCACGTGCCCACCTTCTTTGTGGCATCCGAAGCCATCAACCCGCCGATTGTCCGGATCACCGGCCGCTTACTGCATCACCTCCGGCGAAGTCTCCGTCTGCAACCAGGGGAGACGCTCTCGGTCACCGATGACCGCGGCATTCGGTATCGGACTGAGATTGCCGAGGTCGGCAGTCAGGCGCTGATCGGCCGGATCCTGGACACAACGTCCGCCCCGGACACAGCCGGCGCCTCGATCCTGCTGGCGCAAGCCCTGCTCAAAGGCGAAAAGATGGACTGGGTGATTCAGAAGGCCACGGAATTGGGAGTCGACCGAATCGTGCCGATCCTCGCCGCTCATAGCGTCGTCCGGCCTCGCGCCGACCGGATCGACCACCAACACGCCCGATGGCAGCGCATTGCGCTCGAAGCAGCCCAGCAGTCGGAACGCTGGTCCGTACCGGCCATTGACGAACCGGCCACCGTCGCTGAATTGCTGTCACGCTCGAAGTCCGCCGCATCGAGAATCTTGTTGGCCGAACGGTCAAGCGGCTC
>DATIGH010000254.1:0-5624 GCA_035454845.1 Nitrospira sp. | reverse complement strand
TCGCCGTGCAAAGAATAGGCATAGCCCAGATTGTTATGCGGTCTGGCCTTGTTCGGAGATTTTCGGACCGCGTCGGACCAAAGCAAGAGCCGGTCTTCGTAAAGCCTGTTCCGCTGGTACGTGGAAAAACAGAGCATGAAGACCAACGCGATGGCGAAAGCAGCCGATCCAACCCGTATGAGAGCCGGCCGATGGAAGATTGTCGTCAGCCATTGGGTGACGCGCCAACACAGCGCGACGATCGCGAGCGTAAGTCCGATCGCAGGCAAATAGAGATTGCGTTCGCTCAACAGGTCGTTGCGAGGAATCACGCTCGTCGGCAGGAGCTGGATAACAAACCAGGACAGGCCAAAAGCCACCACCGGAAGCCGGCGTGCCGAGATGATCACGGCAGCCGCTAGGCCAAGAACGAGCAGCAGATCCAGCGGTAAAGGCCATTGAGTCAGCGAATGAAACACAGGGAGATCGTGATCGAAGCTTTGCCGCCACGGCGTGAAGTACAGACCGAGGGAATACACGATGACATGACCCTGGCTCAGCATATGGTCCCAAACTGGTCGGATCTCGGAACTGAACTGCGCCAAAGCCGTATATCGTGGATGATACCAAGCCCAGGTCGCTGCCAGGAGGAGGACAAGCCAGAAGGGCGAATGCCGTGAGAGCATTGCAGCGCGGATGTCCGAGCCACGCAATCGGCGTATCAGCGTGTCCCAAAGAAGGAGAATAATAGGAAGCGTCACGGCGGCTTCCTTGGAACCAATCGAAAGCACAAATGAGGCGACGGCGCCTGAAAGGTAGGCCCAGCGTCGTTCGGCCGGTTGGTCAAACCACCTGACGTACAGGAAGAGCGCCAAGAGATAGAAGAAGGACATCAGGCCGGAAGCCCGGCCTGAGATGTAGGTCACCGTTTCGCTCGTCATCGGATGGATCAGAAACAGCAGCGCGGTCCAGAAGGGAATCGGCGATGGTTGTTCTCTCATCGCGCGCGTGAGAATCATGTAGATCAACAGCCCTGAGCCGATGTGCAGCACGATATTGAGCAGGTGGTAGCCGACGGGGTTCAGTCCATACAGTGACCGATCAAAAAGAAATGTGGCATACAGCACCGGCCGGACCATGTGATCAAGATGGCCGATGAAAGAATACAAGCTTTCCACATGCGGATTATCCAGAACGGTCAATGTGTCGTCGTAATGGAAGTCGCCGTGAAAAGCCGAGAAATAGGCGGCCAGCGTGACCGTCAACAGGATGCCGCCTAGCGCCGAGGAACCGAGCTTGGCATTCACGGATGTCGTTATACTGCATCACACCGGGAGGGTATAGGGGGAACTATGAAGATTGTACGGTTGGTCGCCTGTGGCGTCGTAGTGTTGGCGGCTATGATATGGCTTTCAGCCGGCGTCGAGGCGCAGGGGGACAAGTGTAAACGGGCCGTTGAAAAGATGATCAATCAGCCCGACGAGCCTTCGAACGAGGAGGTGGCGAGGCTCAAGACCGATTGCCCTGAGGACTTAAGCACCAAGGATATCAAGCGTTACAGGGAGTATAGGAAGCAGCAGGCCAGGAAGAAAGACGAAGCACGTGGCGAGCTGAATCTGGCGGGAGGAGAGTTGGAGAAAAAGCCGGGGGTGAACCAATGAGTCAAGGTCAAATGCGTGCGGCGGTGTGGGCGTTTGCTTTGCTCGGACTCGTACTTTCTGCTCTTCCGTATCCGGCCTTGTCGGCCCCGGACGAAGAAGCCCCACAGCGGAAGGAAACTTTGAGGAAATATTTCGCGAACTGTCGGGGGACTGCCGCCAAAGACGCGACATGCGATAAAACCAGAAAGGACGCCATCAATATTCTGAAGGAAGATTTGCTGACGCTCGGCTCGACGGCAGACCGGACTTACCTGCCGGATATCATCAGAATTTTCAAGAGCGAAGAAGTCGAACTGAGGATAGCTACGGCTGACGCAATCGGCATGATCGGGCCACAGGATCAGGACGTGGATGCCATCATCCCGATGACCAACGATCCGGTGCCGGATGTCCGGGCCGCTGTTTCCAACATGATTGGTCGAGGTAAGGGAAACGCCATCTCGCTGCTGCAACAGCGGACGGCGGCGACGCATACAGGACGGGTGGCGGACAAACCGGTCGATGCCGCCAAGTTTTCCATGCCGGTCGCGCCAAACAGTTCCTATCTGTTCGATTCGAGCGACGCCTCGGTCGGCCGCCTCTCCTTTGTTACAAAGAACATGAACGAGGTCACGTCGTTTTATAAGGGTAAGGCCAAGAAAGGGGCGTTCCCATTGCAGGAATTCAAGGACAAGTACCGCTACCAGTTCCAGGACGAAGACGAGGCAATGAGGCTCGTGCAGGAAGCCAAAGGCAAAGAACTCGAAGGCACAAAGCCGCCGGACCCTACCAATGTGCAGGCATTCACCGAGTATATGCAGAAAATTGGCTCAATAGGAGCCCAGCAAGGCGTCAAGAACTCGCTCGATTTTTATCAGCCGAATCTCTTTGGCTCGCCGACGGTCTACGTGTTGGAAGAACGCCAAATTGGCCAGCGGAGCTATCCCAGTCGCTATGTGGTGATCTACCAAGAGCAGGCACTCAAGAAACCTGGCTACCGGTTGTCGTGGATGACGGTGTCGGACAATCTCATCAAGACGGCACAAGCCACTTCACTCAAAGAGCAGCGGGAGCAGGAGGTGCTTGAGGCAGCCACCAAACGAGAAGAGGAAGCCTCCAAAAAGAAGCAAGCGGAGCTGGAATCGCTGACGAAGAAGAAGGACGCCGCGGAAAAGAAACAGTTTAAGAAGGGTCAGTCGGATCTGGAGAAAGAACTGGGTTTTTGAGGCTTCCTCTTCCAGGCTCAGCTACTGTGTTCCAGGTACGGATTTGCGGTTGGCCGTCCCTTGCAGGTCCATCTCGAGCACCACGGGGCTTTCAGCATTCCTTGGCTCTAATCGGACCGGCATCCGATCGACCATCAACTTGATGAGTGGCACCGCGGCAATGTATGGCGTCTTGTCTGATCGATTGGAGCCCAGGGCAACCCGGACGTGATGAGGCCGGTTCTCCGGGATCACCTGCGCAATGAGTGCCTTCTCGATGAATCCCACGACCAGGCCGCTGCCGTCGGAAAGTTTGTGAATCTCGAACGCGTTCGGTGCTGGGGCACTGCGCTCCAACACAAGATCGGGACTTTGCGTCACCAAAGCCATACCGAGCGGCTGCGGTGCAATGAATCCGTAGCTACCGGCGGGAGCCTGTGAGAAAGGTACGCGCGTGGCGCCAAGTTCCGTCACACCGTTTTTTGTGCGCAATTGTTTGCGCAGATCCGGTTCATTGCCGGTCGCCTCGATTACGACGGCTCTCGGCGCTGACTTGACCATCGGCATGACTTCAGTTTTCCCCGCTGCTTGCGCTCCGTGAATGGACACCAGACTTACTGACAATGCCCATATCGATAGTGCAGTCGCCCATCTCATCGTCATCGCCGCCTAAAGCCTCCTCATAATTTACTGCATCAGATCGTTTCACTACCTGTCGATGCCAGTCTGTGACGATTCGCTTCCGAAGTCAACGCGGCCGATGAGCTGTGGATTCTTAGCGGCGACGGCCGCGACCGGCGAGAAGATCCCGAAGCAGCAGGATAATGATCATGAATGGAAACAGCAGCAGCGCGACGTACCAATTGGTCCACAAGGCAGGATCGTGCATGTGATGGCCCTCCTCCGGATATGCCAGAGCAAAGCGCATTCCGAAGAAGGATCTGCTGGGACAGAACTCAAGATCCTGGGTCAACGGCCCGATGATGAACGAGATGCGGTGGGCCGATCGCTCTTCCAGCCCAACATGATCACGGCCGCTGTATCATCGTTGACACAGTCCAGGTGGCATCCGCGAGACAGATGTGAAATCTACGCTTCGCCCTTCCGCCATGAGCCGATCGGATCATCGAAATCCGCGGCTTTCTCATGCAAAGAAGATGTCAATCGCCCGGATGAGATCCGGACGAAGTCCGGTACATCGGCTCCGGTTGTTCAAACACTAATCGCGCGCCTGGCTTGAACGTCATGTAATACCAGATCCATTCCGACATCACCCGCAGCCGGCTCCGCACCCCGATCAAAAAGAAAATGTGCACGATACACCATAGCAACCATGCCAGGAGTCCGGAAACATGGAGCCGGCCGATCTGTGCCACCGCCTTGGCGCGTCCGATTGTCGCGAGCATGCCGCGGTCCACATACACAAACGGCCGACGGTTGCTCGACGCTGTCTCCTGTTGAATGATGTCGGCCACGTAGCGACCCTGCTGCATCGCCACAGGAGCCAATCCGGGTAGAGGCGTTCCGTCCTTCCCCACACAATGCGCTGCATCGCCGAGGACAAAAATCCATGGTTCGCCGGGGATCGTCAGATCCGCCCCCACCTTTACCCGACCCGTGCCATCCTGCGGCACCCCAAGCGTGGCGAGGAGAGACGACGCCCTGTTACCTGCCGCCCAGATGACGCCGACGGATCGAATAAAATCCTGACCGATGACCACCCCATCTTCACGGACCGCGCTCACGAGACTGTTCAGCCGAATCGTTACTCCCATGCGTGACAGTGCGTCAGTGGCCTTCGCCGAAAGATCAGCGCTGAACCCGGGCAGAATACGG
This sequence comes from Nitrospira sp., assembly GCA_035454845.1. Taxonomy (GTDB): domain Bacteria; phylum Nitrospirota; class Nitrospiria; order Nitrospirales; family Nitrospiraceae; genus Nitrospira_C. The sequence goes on along the minus strand of DATIGH010000254.1, from coordinate 964 downwards.
GGACCGCCCTCAACGAGTAAAATACACAGATCATCGACCCGCAACCTTGGAAAATCCGGTCCCATAGCCTTTCGCCCGATCTCCGCCAGGGCGCCGGCCACTTCGACGCCGGTCGGCCCGCCGCCGACAATCACGAACGTGAGTTGCTCATACTGTCCGGATGCGACGCGCCGGCGGTCAGCTTCCTCAAATGCGAGCAGCATCCGCTCGCGCACCCGAACGGCATCGGTGAGTGTTTTGAGCCCAGGAGCCAATGGCTCCCACTCATCGTGCCCAAAATAGGCATGGCGCGAACCGGGCGCCACGATAAGTACATCGAACGGTATGGGCGGGCTCTCGCGCAGGCGAACGGATCGTCCGGGCCGGTCGATCGAGACCACTTCATCCATCACGACACGAACGTTGCGTTGAGAGCGGAAGACGGTGCGTAACGGCCAGGCGATGTCGCTCGGCGACAGCGCGGCTGTGGCGACCTGATAGAGCAGCGGTTGAAACAGGTGATGATTGGTGCGGTCAATGAGCACGACGTCGTGCCGATGCAGCGCTCTGGCCGCCGTCAGCCCGCCAAATCCGCCTCCGATGATAACGACCTGCTTGAGAGCCATAGGCGACTCAAGAGCAGGCTACGTGGCAGAAGAGGAAGTGTCAACCAGCACGCTGTGTAGACGCGATCGCCTATGGTCGCAACGCAGGATCCTGTTCGCCCAACCGTGTGGTTAACGATTCACATCGACTGCAGCAGCGGTGGAAGGAGTGACCGGCTCTTCATGTTCAACAGGTCGGCAGGCGCTATCGAATGGGATACGAGAGAACCGTAGCAAGCTGACGTCTTCCGGATCCGGATATTCGTCCAGGCCGAATTGAATCTCGTTCCGCGCAACGCCCATGTAGTAGGTTCCAAACAATCGGTCCCAACCGGAAAAAACCGCACCAAGATTTGTATTATGTTCGGACGGCCGGCGGG
>DATIGH010000253.1:0-8512 GCA_035454845.1 Nitrospira sp. | reverse complement strand
TGGCATACTGTCGCATCACAAACGAGAAGAATGACGATCGATATGGTCAACACGATCATCTTTCTCACCAGCCAGACCTCGGCGTGCATGTTCCAGTCGGACATTCTCACCCGCCACCCTGTCGCGATCAGGCGCATCCTCTCCCTGTCTCACCCGCCCACCCTGCGCACGCCGAGACGTGCGCTTTGCGACCAAGGCCGCAGGAAATCAGTAAACGGTTCCGCCGACCACCCAATGCCGATCATCGATGACATCGATCAACAATCGCGTCAGATTCATGCGGGCGAGTTGAGTGGTGACCTCATCTTCGGTAAAGGCGGCCATGAGCGAATTATAGAAGTCCCGCCGAAGAATGGACGGTGCTCCCGCTGCGTACCGGTCTACAATGGCTTGGGCCTCTTCCGGCGAATCCGGCCGGAGAAGGTCCATGACCAGCACCGGCGCCCCAGGCTTTACCAGTTGACGGAGCTTATGCCAGAACTGCAGCGGATTGGGCAGATGATGAAGCAGACTGTTGGAAAGCACTGCATCGAAGACGTTCGCTCCCGGAACCGCCTCGAACCGCTCGCACTGCACGGTGATGCGATCCCGTAACCCCGCATCACTCACCGCCTGCTCAGCCAGCTGAATCATGGCCGGGGAGGCATCGACCCCCGTCACACGGCAGGACGAATACCGCCTGGCGAAACGGATCGGAATATCGGCCGGACCGCATCCAGCATCCAGCACATGGCCGCCCGAAAAGCCCGGAAAGTATTCCTCGAAGCGGTCCACGAACCCTTGGTTTTCCTGCGAGAAGTCAGCGGCCGCATAGGCCGCCGCTTGCTCGGGATCCTCCATGAGTTCTGGTTCAAGGATCCGATCCATCATCTTCGTCGCTCGTCGTTCGTGAAGCGTCGTCCGCATGACTCACGAGATACGCTTCACGAAATACGCTTCACGATGCTATTGTCACCGCGTCTCCAGGCCGGACGACTCCGCCCTGGAGCACCCGGGCGTAAAGGCGACTCCATCCCGGATTGACCTTCTGCGAGATTCGTGCGATGTCTCCGTCACGGAACCACCGAGCATTCCATTCACACGGGGCGCAGTAGCTGGCCACTTCCAGTTGGACCTCCGGACCAATTTTAAGCTTGGTTCCTGGCTCGAGAGTGTCCCAGGCGAGTCCAACGAGTGTCAGGTTCTCGCCGGATAAACCGGCATCGATGGAATGCCCCTCGTCCTGCAGGCGCTCGATCAACTCCAGCGAAAAGAGACACACCGCCCGATCCGGTCCGCCATGCACCTTGAGGTTTCGCTGGCGGTCCCCTTCCAATCCTTCTTGAGAGATCTTGGCTTCGAGGACCGGATATTTGGGAACTCCTCCGTCAGAAACGTTGATTTGGTGGACGTGGGGATACGGTGGCCGCCCTGAGGTGCTCATCGTCCTGTTTCCTCGCAGGATTCCCCTCTCGTGAATTTCATGGCCAGCCAACCTTCTCGTTCGCGTTCATGATCTGGATACAACCCGACGCCTGCGAACGCACCCACGATCTCTTCACGATGGTCAAGGAGGAGGCCGCTAGCCAAGAGCGTGGTACCGGTGCTGGCGGCCAGCGGTTGAGCCAGGTCAAGCAACGTGCGGCGATCGAGGTTGGCCAGCACGAGACTGTAAGGAGAACCCGGCGATAAACTGCGGCACTCCAGCGACAGTTCACGTCCGAAACCGTTCACCGAGGCATATTCCCGCGCACAGTCGATCGCATCAGGATCGTGATCGATGCCGACCGCTTGCGCAGCGCCCAAACGAAGCGCCACCATCGCCAACAGTCCGCTCCCGGTGCCTACATCGAGCACCGTTTCGCCTCCCTGAACCTCGTCCTCCAGCCACTCCAGCAACAGGCTTGTCGTCGCGTGGTGGCCGGTTCCAAACGCGCGTTTGGGATCGAGGATGATCTCAATCTGCTGTGCCTGAGGTTCCACCGGTTCCCAACTGGGCCTGATGACGATCCGTCGGCCGAGCCGCAGCGGCTTTACCGACTGAGCCCATCGACGGTTCCAGTCCTGATGGGGCAGTGAGTGCACGGCGATCTCCGGTTCGCTGACGCCCGGTCTTGTCAATCGATGAAGCGTCTGCCTCAACCGTGCCAGATGGGCGGGAGACCACTGCTGGCCTGGCCAGTACAGATGAATCGTTCCACCCTCCTGCCAGGCACCGGTCACCGAAGGATCGTCAAGGAGTCCAATCACTTCGCCAGCATCAAGATCGGAGCTGATTTGGACATCTACCCACTCAGTTGACATGTATACACTCTCTAGAGGCTGTTAAGGCCTTACAGGCTGTTCAAAAATTTTGTCGGCAAGGCCGCAGCAAGCGAGGTGGCGAGATACTCTTCTCACCCGCCGCCCCCAGCTGCCAGAGCAGCTCTGTCCCGAGTTGTACGTTGAGCCTCCAAGCGAAGCGAGAATGAAGGTCGGTGAAAGGCGCGTCTCGGCGCGCCGGGGTTGGGCGGGTGATAGAGTTTGTTTTCAACGGCCTGGTTGTCATTGACGCCATACGGACCTTCAAGTATCGTCAACGCACGATGGCGGCACTCTCGCGGGTCAGACAACTGCATCGACTGATCGGCAGAATCGAACGGCTCATCGCGGGTGGAGCGGCTGTCAGCTCCCGCCTCACGACCTATCGGCTGGCCATTTTCATCGCGGGCGTCATCTCCACTGTGACATTGTTTCGATCTGGCCGATTCCACATGGGTAATCTGGCGTTGGCCGCCTTCGTCATCATGTTTCTGATTGTGGCGTCGTATCATAACAGGCTCGAGCAGCGGATTCACCGGCTCCGGCAATGGAGACTCATTAAATCCGCGCACCTTGCCAGAGTGCAGCTCGCCTGGTCACAGATTCCCGATAAATCGACGGAGCCGTTGACCACACATCTGTATGCTCAAGACCTCGATGTGGCTGGACCGCACTCTCTGCTGCACCTTCTCGACACCACCGTTTCCGACCAGGGGCGTACCCGTTTAACCCTTTGGCTTCTCACGCAACCGCCCGAGCTGCGGGTCTGGGAGACGCGCCAGGCCCTTGTCAAAGAACTCTGTCCCCGATCGCTGTTTCGAGACCGGCTGGTGCTTCAAGCGCGACTCGCTGGAGAGCAAGAGATCAACGGACGCAGGCTCGCAGCAGTGCTCGAGCACCCCGTCGGATCTCCCGGGCTCACTCGAGTCCTTGTGATCCAGACCCTGCTTGCGACGGCCACGATCATCCTTGGCATCGGTGCCTTGCTGGACTGGCTGCCGGGATATTGGATGTTATCGTTTGGCGCCTATGCTCTCATTTTTCTGATGACAGACCAGGGCGAAGAGCTGTTCGAACATGCCATCGGGTTGCACCACGAGATGGAACGGCTGAGCACAGTGCTCCAATTCATCGAACGCCACGGGGCCAGGCCCGGCTCCATCATGGCCCGGTCCTGTGCCCCGCTGTTGGAGCCGGGCCGTGCGCCTTCCTCATCTATGAGGCACATCGCGCGAATCTTTCATGGCATCAGTGTCAAAGCCCATCCGCTGATCCATTTGGCGCTCAATGCCCTTTGCCCCTGGGACCTGTTCTTCACGTTTCGTCTGAGACAGTTTCAAGAGCGTGTGCGAACCCGACTGCCTGTATGGCTCGACCGCTTGGCTGAAGTCGAAGCGGCCTCCGCCTTGGCCACATTTGCCTTTCTGCATCCCGACTATACCTGGCCGACGCCGACGTCGGATATCGGCATCCGCAGCCATGGTCTCGGGCATCCGCTGATCCCACCGAGCACGCGGGTCAGTAACGACATCACGCTGGAAGGGCTGGGCACCATTCACTTGATCACCGGTTCCAATATGTCGGGCAAGAGTACGTTCCTTCGCACGATCGGCATCAACGTCTGTCTTGCTCAGGCGGGCGCTCCTGTCTGCGCCGGTACCTTTATCTGGAGCTGGAGCCGGCTGGCCTGTTGTATCCGCATTAACGACTCACTCGATGCCGGTCTGTCGTTCTTCTATGCGGAGGTCAAGCGTCTCAAGACGATCTTGCATGCCACGGGCGACTGGTCGTCCCCGCCGTTGTTGTTCCTCATCGATGAAATCTTTAAGGGCACGAACAACCGGGAGCGCTTGATCGGCAGCCGCTCCTACATCACAGCGCTCGCGGCAGGAAACGGTTACGGCCTGGTCAGCACGCATGACCTCGAGTTGACCGATCTGGGGAACGAGATTCCCTCGCTTGTTAATGCCCATTTTCAAGAGACCGTCAGCAACGGCGCCCTGGCCTTCGACTATCGGCTCCGTCCGGGCAGTTGTCCCACGACGAACGCACTGCGGATCATGGAACTGGAAGGGCTGCCCATTCCCAAAACATCTTCACCGGAGACACACTAGATTGCACGCATGAGATTGCACGCATGACACATCGTCTGCGCGGATTGCTCATCGCCCAGTTTTGCGGCGCGTTCAATGACAATGCCTGGAAGCTGATGGTCGCGCTGCTGGCCATCCGCCAACTGGCCTCTACCAACGCGCCAGGCCCTGCGTTCGAAGCTGCCTCACAGACACAAACCACACTGGCCTTCGTCGTCTTCACCTTCCCCCTTGTCGTCATCTCGATTGTGGCGGGCGTCCTGGCCGACCGGGTCAGTAAGCGCACCATCATTATCTCAATGAAATCGGTGGAAGTGCTCTTGATGGGCGCAGCGGCATTCGCCCTCTGGTTCAACCCCGCCGGCGGGATTCTGCCGCTGATCGTCCTCGCCGGGATGGGAGTCCACAGCGCGCTGTTCAGTCCCGCAAAATACGGCATTCTCGCCGAGTTGCTGCCGCACGAACAGTTAGCAGCCGGCAACGGCAGGCTCGAGATGTGGACGTTTTTTGCGATTCTGTCCGGCACGGCTGCTCCAGGGATCCTAATGTCCCTGACCGGAGAGGCGGTGTGGGTGGCTCCCCTGCTGCTCACCGTTCTCGCGCTGGTTGGATTCGGGGCGGCCTGGACGATCCCGCCTGTTCCGCCTGCGCGCGCGGAAGGGGGACTGGTCAACACTCTGCAGGGCGCCTGGGCCGCACTGGCGCGTGACCGCATGCTGCGGCTCGCTATCTCCGGTGCCGTCTTTTTTTGGACGATCGCGAGTCTGTTTGCGCAGAACATCCTGGTGTACGCAAAAGCGGTGCTCCTCGTGTCCGACTGGCAATCCGGCCTACCGCTCATGCTGTTGTCGATTGGGATCGGCCTGGGCGCTCGATGGGTCGGACGTCTTTCGCAGGCGCGGGTCGAGTATGGCTTGATTCCGCTTGGCGCAGTGGGCGTGGCGGTGATGCTCGCGGTCCTTGGCCTCGTCGCTCCTGGCCTATCGGCCACCCTGACGCTCATGGTCATGCTCGGGGCGTCGAGCGCCTTGATCTTCGTCCCGCTCAACGCGCTGATTCAATGGCGAGCCCCGCACGAACGGCGCGGATCGGTGATCGCCTTCGAAAATACCTGCGTGTTCACCGGCATTCTATTGGGATCGCTTGGCGCAGGAGCACTCGCGACCGCCGGCGTCTCCACGACAGGCATCTTTACGTCCACCGCAGTGTTGACCGTCATCGGCACCGCCTGGGCGCTCTGGCTATTACCGGAAGCGCTGCTTCGGGCGGTGCTCGTCATCCTTACGAACAGTCTGTACCGGCTGCGGATCGTCGGTCACGAGCATGTGCCGAAGACGGGAGGGGCTCTGCTCGTGCCCAATCATGTGTCCTTCATCGACGGCCTGTTGTTGATCGCCAGTCTCGATCGCCACGTCCGTTTTGTCGTGGACGCTCTATATGCGGAACAGCCCTTGTTCAAACCGCTCATGAAGCTGTTTGGCGTTATTCCCATTTCCTCCTATGGAGGTCCGCGCGTGGTCCTGCGCGCATTGCGTGACGCGGGTGTCGCGCTTGACAGAGGCGAGCTCGTCTGCATGTTCCCCGAAGGGCAGATCACCCGAACCGGCACCCTGCTGCCCTTCCGCCGGGGGTTCGAGCGCATCATGAAAGGCCGAGCGGCGCCGATCATTCCGGTACATCTCGACCGCGTCTGGGGCAGCATCTTCAGTTTTGACCGAGGCCGCTTCTTTTGGAAACTTCCAGAACGCCTCCCCTATCCGGTGACGGTTTCGTTCGGCGCGCCCCTGCCGCCGCATACCTCGGCACACGACCTGCGCACCGCCATTCGGGCGCTGGGAGAAGCGGCCTGGGCCCTGCGTAAACCGGATCGCCGTCCTCTGCACCGCGAGTTCATCAGCGCGATGAGAAGACGCCCCTTGAGCCTCGCCATGTCGGATCAACGTCGTCCTCATGTATCAGCGGCACAGGCGCTGATCGGATCGATCGTGGTGGCGCGCGCCTTACGTTCATCTTGGCAGGGCCAACGCAACGTCGGCATCTTGCTTCCTCCGAGCGTTGCCGGCGCCCTGGCAAATGTGGCCGCGCCGCTCTGCGGAAAAACCAGCGTCAACCTGAACTACACGGTCGGCCGCTCCGGCTTGGAGGCCGCAGTCCGTCAAGCCGATCTCCGCACCATCGTGACGAGCCGCACCTTCGTCGAGAAGGCCAAGCTGGACTTGCCGTCGGGCCCGAGCATCGTCTGGATGGAAGATCTGGCGGGATCCATCGGCCGAACAGACAAATTGTTCGCTGCCTTGCTGGCGTGTGCGCCGATGCGCGTGATCGAGCGGGCCTGCGGGCAACGTGATCCCTTGTCCGTCGACGACATCGCCACCATCATCTTCAGCAGCGGCAGCACCGGGGAGCCGAAAGGGGTGATGCTCTCGCATTACAGCGTGGATGCCAACGCCCAGGGCGCGACCCAGGTTCTGCACCTGTACCGCAATGAGCGTGTGCTCGGAATCCTGCCGTTCTTTCATTCCTTTGGTTATCTGGTGTTTTGGTTCGTGATGTTCAACAACGCCGGCCTCGTGTTTCATCCGTCTCCGCTCGACGTGGTTGCGATCGGAGAATTAGTTCGCCGGCAGCGGGTGACATTTCTCGTAACGACGCCGACTTTCTTACAGCTGTACTTCCGGCGATGCACGCCCGAGCAATTCAGTTCCTTGCGAGTCGTGCTCACCGGCGCGGAGAAACTGCCATTACGGCTCTATGAAGCCTTCAAGGATCGATTCGGCATTGAGCCCATCGAGGGCTATGGCGTGACGGAATGCGCGCCCGTGATTGCGGTGAATTGTCCGGACTATCGGGCAGCCGGCTACTATCAACCGGCATCCCGCCGCGGGACCGTCGGTCAACCGCTGCCGGGCGTTTCGGTCAAGATCGTCGATCCGGATACGCTTACGCCCCTACCTCCTGGCTCACCAGGCATGCTGCTGGTGAGAGGGCCCAATGTGATGGCCGGCTATCTCGGACGGGACGATCTGACGGCCAGCGTGATGCATCACGGCTGGTACGTCACCGGTGACATCGCCCTCCTTGACGAGGACGGCTTCTTGACGATCACGGACCGGCTGTCGCGCTTTTCCAAGATTGGCGGGGAAATGGTGCCCCATGGCAAAGTGGAAGAAGCGCTGCATCAGGCGGCCGAGAGTGAAACCCAGGTGTTTGCGGTCACCGGCATTCCCGACGATCGCAGAGGCGAGCAACTCGCGGTGTTGCACACGATAGACGACGCCCGTATACCTGATATTCTTGGTCGGCTGTTTTCGAATGGACTGCCGAATCTGTTTATCCCCCCCCGTGGCAACTTCGTCAAAGTCGACGCCTTGCCGGTGCTCGGGAGCGGCAAAATGGATCTGCGCGCGCTCAAACGCATTGCTGTGGAACGGCTCCAAAGCCGTGAATCGTGAAACGTACTTCGTGAAGCGTATCTCGTGAAGCGTCTCTCGTGAAGCGTGAAGCGCGTAAAGGAACAAATCTATCGCTCGCGACGAGATTCGAAAGACGAAAGACAAACGACGAAGAACTAGACGAACCACAAAAGATAATCGACGAGATACGAAAGACGGAGACCTTCTCGTGCGAGATACGAGCGACGAGCAACGAGATACGCCCCTGCGGCCTTCGCCGCAGGGGAAGTCGTTGATCGACTGCCATGTGCACCTGGCGGCGCTGCCGGAGGGCCAGAACGGCTGCTACATTTCACCGCGTATGCTGAAAAGCCCACTGTTTCGCTTTTTAATGTGGAAACATGGACTGTCCCCGGATAACCCCGGCCACGCCAACCTGAAGTACGTGAACGACCTACTCACGGAACTGCGCGCTTCAAAGCACGTGCGGCAGGCTGTCATCCTTGGGATGGATGGCGTCTATGATCAGGCAGGTCAGCTTGCCCGAGAAGACACCCATTTCCTCATCAGTAACGATCATGTGCTGCAGAGTGCTCGAGCGCACCCGGATGACTTTCTTCCGGGCGTCTCGATCAACCCTCAGCGGCGTGACGCCGTCGACGAGGTGCATCGCTGTGCCGATGCCGGCGCCGTGCTCGTGAAGGTGCTGCCAAACGCACAACAATTCAATCCGGCCGACGCGAAATA
>DATIGH010000252.1:0-18403 GCA_035454845.1 Nitrospira sp. | reverse complement strand
GGCTCCCTCGCCAAAAACCGTTTGGGTGGCGTGTTGGTATAAATCGCAACCCGTGCAACCGGCCGCCGACTCGCGTAACTGAGACATACTCAACTGGACGGGAAGGAATGAGCGGGCGGATCGGACAAGGCGTCGCATGGGTCATCATACCATGTTTCAGGGTGGGGGCTTGCCGGCCTGTTCTTCGAGCCGGAATCCAGCCAGCGAAGATCGGACACCGTCAGCGTGACCGCGCCGAATGACTCTTCGACGAGTCCCTGTACGACATAGGCACGGTTCGAAAAAAGCAGATGGTGGCACCGTCGATAGACATCGGGAAAGAGTGTGGCGTCGTAGAGGGCGGTGTGATCTTCGAGCGTGAGGAATTCCATCGCCAGGCCCTGTGTGGTTTCAACCGGCTTCTCCGTGATGAGCCATCCCACCATTGTAATGTGCCTTCCGACGAATCGATGCATCTGCGAGGCGGGCACCGGTTGCAGCCGCTCGATTGGCTCGCGATAGAGAGTCAGAGGATGGCGGCTGGCGAGAAAACCGAACGATTCAATTTCATGCGCTCGTTTTTGAGCGGTGGAATAATCGTCTGGCACAGGCAACGGGCCCGACTCGACGTCTGTTCCCGCATACAATCGCCACAGCAAGGCCGGCCTCGTCAGTTCACCTGAGAGAGAATCACAGCAGCCGGCGCGGACCAGCGCGCGGGCATGCGCGGGTTCGGGGTTCACTCGGCGCAAAAAATCCTGAAACGACCGATAGGGACCCGCCTGTTTCCGCTCCGCCATGATCGCCGTGCCTAGCGCTTTTGGGATAGTCTTCACTTGCATCAAACCCATCCGCAGCCGATCGCCTTCGCCCGAATAGGCCCAATCACTGGCGTTCACATCCGGCGGCAGAATCGCCAGCCCCATCCGCCGTGCTTCCGAAAGATACGCAAAAGTCGAATAAAACCCGCCTTCATTGCTGATGACGGCCGCCATAAATTCCGCGGGATAATGCGCTCGGAGATAGGCGGATTTGAACGAGACCTGCGCATAGCTGGCCGAATGGGGCTTGCAAAAACTATAGCCGGCAAAACTCATGATCATCGTCCAGATCTTGTCAATGATGGCGGAGGAGGCGCCGTGGTTGGCGGCCCCCCGGCAAAACTGGTGATAATAGTCCCGCAGTTGCCGGTGTTTGTGTTTTTTGCTGATCACCTTCCGGAGTTGATCCGCATCTTCCAGGGAAAAATCGGCAAGCGCCATGGCTACCTTCGTGACGTCTTCTTGATAGACCATGATGCCATGGGTCTCTTCCAGAATGGATTCCATCAACGGATGCAGCGGGGTATGCGGGTGTCCATGCGCACGCCGGATAAAGTCGTTCACAAATGTGATCGCGGCGGGCCGAACCAACGAAGACACCATCACCAAATACTCGAAGACGTCAGCAGAGGCGAGACGCTCCGATGGCATGCCGTTCCAAAGCTTTCTGAGCAAGAGCCTGGTGGCCGGAGATTCGATGTAAAAACAGCCGATGGTGTCGCCGCGCCTGATCAGATCCTGCGTGGCCTTGTCATCGAGGGGGTCCCAACTCGCATAGTCGATGCCGCGGCCCGTGTGGCGGGCGACGGCGGCAATCGCGTCGCGAATGACGGCCAGGGAGCGGTTTCCCAACAAATCAATCTTGACGAGTCCGGCTTCCTCCGTTTGATCCTTTTCCCATTGAATGACCGGCAGACCTTTCACGGTACGCTCGACTGGCACATAACGCCGGATGTTATCGGGAACGATCACGACACCGCCGCAGTGCATGGAAAGATGGCGAAAATGATTCTGCGCGCGAAGCGCTTGTATGAGGATGTCGGGCCACGGCGTTTTTTTAAGGTTCAACGCCCGCGAGAGCCGGTTCACCCATTGTTCGTTGGTCGGTGCGTCGGCAAAGAAGAGGAGATCTTTTTGCCGTGTTACTCGTGCGGCGACCGCCGTGATTTCCGCGGCGGGGATTCCGTAGACCTTGGCTGTTTCGCGGATCGCGGCGCGAAAGCCAAGACTGTTTTGATTCGCGACCATGGCGGCCTGGCATTCGCCGTATTGTCGGAACACCCAATCGAGAATCGGATCCCGCTCGTCCCACGGGAAATCGATGTCGATGTCCGGAGGATCTTTCCGGCCGGGATTGAGGAACCGCTCGAAGAACAAATGATGTTTGAGGGGGTCGACATGCGTAATGTGGAGACAATAGGAGACGATCGAAGCGGCAACTGAGCCTCTCCCGCACGTACGGGGCGCCTGTCGGACGATTTCCTCCACCACCAGAAAATAATGCGCGAAACGTTTCTGTCGGATGACGGTCAGCTCCTTGTCGATCCGTTCGCGAACTTCACGTGACAGGCTACCGTAACGTCGGAGGGCTCCTTCGTAGGTTTTCTCTTTGAGAAGGGCAAAGGCATGCTCATCGTTCATCTGGCGGAAGGCGGGGAAAATAGTTTCGCCAAAACGCCAATCGCTATGACAGGCGTCTGCAATGCGAACGGTGTTCTCCAGCGCTTCCGGAACGTGGGGAAAATGCAGAGCCATATGGGCGCCGGGCTTCAGCCATTGCTCGGGGGTGGCGCAGACGTGTTCCGGCAGTCGCGAGAGCGTCGTGTTCATAGCAATCGCCCGCAAGAGGCGGTGTGTCGCAAATTCCTCCGTTCGTGAAAAGTACACACGATTGGTCGCGACGGGGGGGAGGCCGAGACGACGGCTGAGTAACAATGTGTGGTGCATCATCGGCCCCGGCGTTAACTCCGCATACAGATCTTCCCGGGATTCCGCCGCCCACGTCCGGAGGGCGGATTCATCGTCAGTTGCCACAATCAATCCGTCGTGAAAGTGCGACACGGCTTTGAGAAAATCGAATGAAGGGTTGCCATGCCGTTCTGATAGAAGGCGACAGAGCGTGGCATATCCGTCCGGTGATTTGACCAATAAGAGCGCCCGGTGGTCAGTGGTCGTCAGCTCGGCGCCGAGAATGGGACGAAGATCCTGCTGATGGGCTTCCGCGACAAATCTGATTGCGCCATACAATCCATTCGTATCGGTCAGGGCCATGGCGGGAAACCTTGAGCGCCGGGCCGAGCGGCACAGCGCTTCAAGCGACGACACGCCGCGCATGGCCGAATACTCTGAATGGACATGCAGGTGGATGAACGGGGGCGTCATCGGAGGGTCTTTCCCCAGCGCAGAGAGTGCGCGCCGAATTTCGTTCGAATCACATCCAGAGCCGTGGACAGCCGATGTGACGCCGGTGGGGCCGATGCTGACTCGTCAAACAGTGACAGTTGTTCGACCGGCGTCCCCAACCTGTCGACCTGTAGCGTGAGGCGTGTCAGGCGCACTCGTCGGCGCGCACACCGGTAAAAAAGACGGTTGAGCACCGGCTGAAGATCGGCTTCCCAGCACGTGCCATGCAGCAATCGCTCCTGCCCTGCTCGTTCGACGTGGTCGCTATGCCGGATCGAGAGCCGCAAACGCCGACAGACCCGCCGTTGCTGACGAAGCGTGGCGCAGAGGACTTCCAACAGTTCATACAGCCGCCCGAGCAGAAGAGGATCATCCATTTCGTCCGGATCCAGGAAGATGGTCCGTTCAATCATCGGCTGCGCGGCCGGCGGATGGACCGGCGAAGAATCGATGCCCAAGGCCCAGTTGTGCAGGAGAGTGGCGGATGTGCCGAAGGCAGCTTCCAGATGTGCCAACGAGACCGAGGCAATCGCACCGAGTGTGCGAAGATTCAAATCTTCCAGCCGCTGCATGACCAGTGACGTCGAGGCGCGGGAGAGGCCGGGAAGCCACATGGTCGGCAAGGGAGCCAAAAATGGCGGTTCCGAGCCAGGATGAATCCAAAGCACTTGTGGCGGTCGTTTCAATGTGGCGGCAGCCAGCTGTGACACAAGCTTGTTGCCGGCCAATCCAATCACGCTGTCCCATCCCTGTTGACGAGTCAGCTCGCGCCCGAGACGAGCTGCAGTATCAATGGGGGGACCAAAGAGTTGTGTTGTGCCGGTGAAGTCGAGAAACAGCGAACCAGGTCGAATCGATTCCCACGCCGGCGCGCACGAGAACACTCGCTGTTCGAGTTCACGATGCGCCGCCTGTACACGTGACGAATCGGGCGGAACGATGTGAAGAGCCGGACACATCGTCCGCCCCAGTTCGACCGACATGCCCGGCTGGAGACCTTCTGCACACGCTTCAGGGGACACTTCACGAATCAAGGCACGCGGTGTGTGAACAGGGGCGACGACTACCGGTCTGTTCCGAAGAGCCGCATTGTGAGCGCGCGCCAAGGCGATTTCGAAGAAAGGAATGTGCAAACAGGCAATCTGTCGTTCCATCATCGTAATATTTGTAGTAACCAATGGTTACAAACGTTCGATTCCAAGTCAATCCTGGAAAAACCCTATTTGCATCAGCCGCTTCGGCTGTGTTAGGTTCCCCCCTTCGCGCCGGCTAACGGTTGCGCCTACACCTCGCTCCGGATGCGTTCCGGGGCCTTGTCCAGGAGGATTCCTGCATGGAGCTCTACGAGTCTCTGTTCATTATTCGTCCGTCTCTCTCCGATGAGGAGACGAATGCTCTGATCGAAAAGATGAAAGGCGTGGCCGAAAGAACCGGCGCCCAATTCATCAAGTCCGAGAATTGGGGCCGCAAGAAGCTGGCCTATGAAGTCCGACGTGAGCGAAAAGGCACTTACGTGTATTTCTATTTCAAGGCACCGAACAATACGGTCGGTGAGTTGGAGCATGCCTACCGGCTCGAAGACAACATCATTAAGTTCCTCACGGTTCACCTCGAAAAGGAACTCGTGCCGCGTCGCGTTGACGCCCCGTCTGAGGAGCTTACCGGTGGCCGGGTTTAACAAAGTCATCCTGATCGGCAATCTCACCCGCAATCCCGAACTGCGATATACGCCGAACGGAACGCCGGTGGCCTCACTGGGGTTAGCCGTGAGCCGGCGCTACAAGCAGGGGGACGAACTGAAAGAGGAAGTGTGTTTCGTGGACATTGTCGTGTTTGGCAAGCAGGCCGAGCATTGTGGCCAGTATCTCAGCAAGGGAAACGGCATTATCGTGGACGGGCGACTCCAGCAGCGGCGCTGGGAGACGGAGGACGGACAAAGGCGCAGCAAGCATGAAGTCGTGGCGCAGACCATCACATTTTTGCCGAAACGTGGTGACGGCGGCGGCGCACATACCGGCGGCGGCAGCGATGTCTCCGTGCAAGAAGATACAAGCTACGATTACGACGAACCGCAATAACCGACGAGGGACATTATGGAACGGGAACGTGGCGGAAGCGGTGGTGGAAGAAGTGACGGAGGAGGCGGCGGGCGATTTTTTCAGCGGCGCCGGCCCTGCCGGTTTTGCATCGAAAAAGGCTCCATCGATTTCAAGGATGTCGGTCTCTTGCGGAATTTTCTGACGGAGCGGGGACGCATCGTCCCGCGCCGGATTTCGGGCAATTGCCTCGGCCATCAGCGCGAGTTGACGACGGCGGTAAAGCGGGCCAGACATATTGCACTGATTAGTTTCGCCGAAGAGCGGTAGAAGCGGCATTGGGATGGTAATCTATCCAGGTATGACGATGGGAGTGCTCACACCGCTGGTGTCAGACATTACGGCAGAAGGGCTCTCATTGGTTGGCGAGGCCACGGCCGAGGAGTTGGGGCTTGCCGAAACCGATGCGACGCTGCGCGGGCCGGTCTCGATCAGTCTGGACTTGGCACAGGCCGACGAGATGATCGCCGTGACCGGAGTCTTGGAAGGCACCGTCGTTCGTCAGTGCGTTCGGTGCTTGAAGGAATATGACGATGCCTTGGCGTTTTCTGTTCGTGCCGCCTTCGCCCGCGAGGGAAAAGAGCAGAAAGTGGGGGCACGCCAGCCTCGGCCGGGCGAGCCACGCAGGGGACGGCTGGGGCCGGCAAAAACCGAAATGGACGTCGAGACGGAGGACGAAGGGGATGATCGTTACTTTTATCAAGGCGATCACATCGAACTGGCGCCAATGCTGCGCGAACACATCATTCTTGCGTCCCCCATGCAGCCGCTTTGCCGGGAGAATTGTGCTGGGCTTTGTGCGAGATGCGGGAAAGACCTAAACGAAGGACCCTGCCAGTGTCCTGCTGAAGCGCCCTCGACGGCGATTCGGGTCATCCGAACCACGAAATCCTGATGACGTCAGCCCAGATTCCGGCCAGGAGGCCGCCGATGACCGGCTGTTGGAGGAAAAACGATGCCCAACCCCAAACACAAGCATTCACGAGCCAGACGCGATAAGCGCCGGACGCAGAAGCTGCGAGTCACTCCCCCGGGAATGTCCGTCTGTCCGCAGTGTCACGAACTGAAGCTGCCGCATTACACATGTCTGAACTGCGGCACCTATAAGGGCAAAGCGGTCATCCAGGTCGAAGAAGTTTGACGGCATGGGTCTTCCCGGCGCGCCGGTGCACGTCGCCCGCCTCTCGTATCGGGAAAACGGCCAGGCGCTAGGCTGAGCAGCCGCCTCCGATCCGTTGTGAAAATTGCCCTACTGGGCTAAGCTCTCGCCGCATCTCTTACGACTGCAAGTGTCACGGTGTTGTGCCTGGGCGTCAGCCACCTCATGCGAGGACGCCATTGCCTATGAAGATCGCTCTGGACGCCATGGGCGGAGACCATGGTCCTGCCCCCTGTATCGAGGGCGCCCTACAAGCTGCGCAAGCACTCAACATTGAAGTCATCCTGGTGGGCGACGAGAAGATTCTTTCAGACGAATGTCACCGTCTCGGCTGTACCGACGGACGGTTGTCCATCAAGCATGCGCCGCAAGTCGTGGAGATGCATGAGTCGCCGGCGGCAGTGGCACGCAAAAAACGCGATTCGTCCATTTGGATCGCCACCGAGCTGGTCAAAAGCGGTGACGCTCAGGCCGTCGTCAGTCCGGGCAATACGGGTGCCAGCATGGTCGCGTCCTTCTTTGTCTTGGGATTGATAAAGGGAGTCGAACGGCCTGCCATTGCGACCAGCCTGCCAACGTTGACCGGGGAGGCGATCATGTTGGACGTGGGCGCCAATGTGGACTGTACCGCACAGCACCTTCTGCAGTTTGCCATCATGGGCCATGAATACGGGCAGCATTTGTTCAAGAAGCCGAATCCACGCGTCGGCCTTTTGAGCATCGGGGAGGAAGACAGCAAGGGCAACGAAGTGACCAAGGAAGCGTTTAGACTTCTCAAGAACGCTTCGTTGAATTTTATCGGCAATATCGAAGGCCGCGACGTGTACAGCGGCAACGCCGATGTGGTTGTCTGCGACGGCTTTATCGGGAACGTGGCCCTGAAGATCTCCGAAGGGGTGGCCGACACCATCAAGAAGCTCTTGTTCAAGGAGATTTCAGGGTCCTTTTTCGGGCGCCTGGCCTATCCCTTGATCGCCGCTCCTCTGGTGAAACTCAAACGCAGGATCGATTACGCCGAATTCGGCGGGGCGCCGCTGCTCGGGGTGAACGGCATTACGATGATCTGTCACGGACGCTCATCCGCTAAGGCGATTAAGAATGCCATCCGCCGCGCCAAGGGACTGGCGGAAAGGCACGTGGATGCACTCATTCAGCGCGACATCGAGGAAAGCCGTTCCCAAAGCCATCCGACGGGGGAACCTTCCCTATGAAGGGCCGCATTACAGGGACCGGCTCCTTTGTGCCGGCAAAAATTCTCAGCAATACCGACTTGGAAAACATGGTGGCTACATCGGATCAATGGATTACCGAACGTACGGGGATCCGGTCGCGTTACGTTGTGGGGCCTGGAGAAGCCTGCTCTGATCTTGCCGTCAAGGCCGCTCGCCATGCGCTCGAGGCGGCAAAGATCGGCGCAGCGGATCTCGATATGATTTTGCTCGCGACCTGCACCGGCGATTATCCGCTGCCGGCCACGGCCTGCCTGATCCAACATCAGTTGGGTGCCACAAAAGCTGCGGCTTGCGATCTCTCCGCGGCCTGCTGCGGTTTTGTGTATGCGCTGTCGGTGGCGGATGCCTATGTCAAAACCGGCATGCGCCATGTTCTTGTCGTCGGATCGGAAGTGATGTCTGCGATCACTGACTGGACCGACAGGAATACCTGTATCCTCTTCGGCGACGGGGCCGGTGCCGCGGTGGTCAGCGCCAGCGAAGGCGCGAACGGCATTTTGTCCACACATTTGCGGTCCGACGGCGCACTCTGGGAATTGATTGCCGTTCCCGGGGGCGGCTCACGGTTGCCGCCCTCTGAAAAGGTGGTCGCGGAAAAACTCAACTGCATTAAGATGAAGGGCAACGAGACGTTCAAAGTGGCAGTGCGTACGTTGGAGGACATCGCGCGTGAGACACTTGCAGCCAATAATGTGACCGTTGCCGATCTGGACTTGTACGTGCCTCACCAGGCCAATGTGCGTATTCTCACGGCGGTGGCGAGTCGGCTGGGCCTACCGCAAGAGAAGATCATGTTGAATTTGGATCGGTATGGCAACACGTCTGCGGCCTCGATCCCCATTGCTCTTGACGAGGCGGTCCGGCAAGGTCGGATAAGAGACGGTTCGTTAGTCATGCTGGGTGCCTTTGGCGCCGGATTGACCTGGGCCTCGGCACTCATCAGGTGGTAGTAGCCACCTCACGTTATGTTGACAAAACACTGGCTCTGAACGCTTCTCGGGAACTTTTCTCGTTGACTTTCCAAGGTGATTCGAAGATATCTAACCCTTTATGAATTCAGCCGTTGCCTTCGTATTTCCCGGCCAGGGCTCTCAGTCCGTAGGGATGGGGAAAGCGCTGTACGAGGCGTACCCTCATCTCCAACAGGTCTATGATGAAGCGTCGGCAGTGCTGGGATACGACATTGCCGCACTGTGTTTCAACGGTCCTGCGGAAACGCTGAATCTCACGGAACACACGCAACCGGCTTTACTCGTGAGCAGCATCGCCGCGCTTCGAGCTTTGCAGCCAGAGGCCGTCACGCCGGCGGCGGTTGCTGGTCATAGTCTGGGGGAATATACGGCTTTGGTGGCAGCCGGGGGCCTGACATTTCGGGAGGCCGTGGGCATTGTCCAGAAGCGGGGACGGTATATGTCGGAGGCGGTGCCTGCCGGAACGGGGTCGGTGGCGGCCTTGTTGGGACTAGACGCGGGAACGGTCAAGGACGCATGCCGGGAAGCGGCTTCAGCCGGGGTGGTGCAAGCGGCCAATTTCAATTCTCCAGGTCAGGTGGTCATCGCCGGCGAGAAAGCGGCCGTGGAACGCGCCATCGAGATTGCCAAGACGAAGGGATGCAAAAAGGCGGTGCCGCTGCCGGTGAGCGTTCCCGTGCATACTCCATTGATGCAAGCGGCGGCAGATCGCCTCGCACATGATCTCGCGGCGATCTCATGGTCTGACCTCCGTATGCCATTGATCAACAACGCAGAAGCCAAGCCGATTGTGAACGCCGGTGATATTCAGGGGTCGCTGGTGCGTCAGCTGCCGTCGTCCGTGCTGTGGGAAGATTCGGTTCGGGCGATGGCGGTCATGGGTGTCAAGACGTTCGTCGAAATCGGCCCGGGGACCGTCCTGACCGGGTTGATTCGGCGGATCGTGCCCGACGCAGTGACCATGAATGTGAACGATCCCAAATCGCTGGAATCAACGTTGCAAAGTTTAAAAGTGTGAAAGTTAGCAGGAAGAGGCTTAATCTGTTGTTGACGCACTTTCCAACTTTCCAACTTTCGAACTTTAGAACTCTTGTCAGGAGTAAGTGATGTCACTACAAGGCAGAGTGGCAATAGTCACAGGAGCGGCACAGGGTATCGGTCGGGCGATTGCCGAGACCTTGGCCGAGGCCGGTGCGGACGTGGTGGTCGCCGATCTTGATCCGACGCGCTCCAAGGACACGGTCGCTGCCGTGGAGAAGGCGGGACGGAAAGCGCTCAATCTCAAAGTCAATGTGGCCGATGCCAATGACACGAAGGCCATGGCGGAGCAGGTCATTAAGGACTGGGGCAAAATCGATATCCTGGTGAATAATGCCGGAATCACCCGCGACGGGTTGCTTTTGAGAATGAAGGAAGAAGACTGGAATCTCGTGCTCCAGGTCAATTTGAACGGCACCTTCCACTGTACAAAGGCGGTCTTGCAGCCCATGACCAAACAGCGCTATGGTCGGATAGTCAATATTGCCTCGATCGTGGGCGCGATGGGAAACGTTGGGCAGGCAAACTATGCCGCCTCCAAGGCGGCCGTTATCGGGTTTACGAAGACGGTTGCGAGAGAGTATGCCAGCCGGAATGTGACGGTCAATGCCGTGGCTCCGGGTTTCATCGATACGGCGATGACACAGGGGTTAGCGGCCGAAGTCAAAGAGGCGCTCCAAAAACAGATTCCTCTTGCGCGACTGGGAACCCCGGCGGACATTGCGAATGCCGTTCGCTTTCTTGTCTCAGAAGACGCATCGTATATTACGGGTCACGTGCTGCACGTCAATGGCGGGATGCTCATGTCCTGACGCAAAGTCGGCGATCAGGACGAGCCCGTTGAGAAATGACACGATCTGGAAGGAGGACAGCAGGTCTATGGCTACAGTAGATGAACGGGTGAAGAAAATTATCGCGGAGCAGCTCGGCGTCGAGGAAGACGAAGTGACGTCCGAGGCGAGTTTCGTCGAGGATCTTGGGGCGGACTCGCTGGATACCGTCGAACTTGTCATGGCGCTGGAAGAAGAGTTCGGCATCGAGATTCCCGACGAGGATGCAGAAAAAATCCTCACGGTGGGGAAAGCCCTCGATTACATCAAGGAAAAGGCCTAGCGGTTGGGCGCATCGATGAGCAATCGAGCGCAGAGACGTATCGTCGTCACGGGCCTCGGGCTGGTCACCCCCCTGGGGACCGGCGTCGAGAAGGCATGGAAGGCACTCTGTGCCGGGCAGTCAGGAATCGATCGGATCACGAAGTTCGACCCCACCGGGTACGATGCGCAAATCGCCGGCGAAGTCAAAGATTTCGACCCCGCCCAGTTCATCGAAAAAAAAGACATCAAAAAAATGGATGCCTTCATCCACTACGCCGTCGCGGCCGCGCAGATGGCCGTGGATGATGCCGGCCTCAAGGTTTCTCCGGAAGAAGCGACCAAAGTCGGCGTCTACATTGGTTCAGGGATCGGGGGGTTAGGCTCCATCGAGCATTATCATACCGTCCTCAAAGAAAAGGGCCCGGGCCGCGTCTCCCCATTCTTCATCCCCATGACGATCATCAATTTGGCATCCGGTCAAGTCGCCATACGGCTCGGCGCCAAGGGCCCGAATTCCTGTGCGGTGACGGCTTGCGCCACCGGCAACCACTGTATCGGTGATGCGTTTAGACTCATTCAGCGGGGCGATGCCGACGTGATGGTGGCAGGCGGTGCCGAAGCGGCGATCACGCCCCTCGGTGTGGCAGGCTTCGCCGCGTCCAAAGCGCTCTCGTTCCGGAACGACGAACCGACAAAGGCCAGCCGTCCTTTTGACAAAGACCGTGACGGATTCGTGCTCGGCGAAGGCGCCGGCGTCATCGTCGTTGAAGAATTGGAGCACGCCAAGCGACGGGGAGTCCGTATATACGCAGAGTTGATTGGCTACGGCATGAATAGCGATGCCTATCACATCACCGCCCCTTCAGAAGAAGGCGAAGGCGCGGTGCGCTGTATGGAGTTAGCCCTTGCCGATGCCGGCATCGGCAAGGACGAAGTCAGCTATATCAATGCGCACGGCACGTCCACGATGGCGGATGTCGTCGAAACCAAGGCGATCAAGCAGGTCTTCGGTGATCGTGCCGCGCGAATTCCGGTCAGTTCCACTAAATCGATGACTGGCCACCTGCTCGGCGCTGCCGGGGGTATCGAAGCGGTGTTCAGTATTCTCGCGATACATCACGGCCTTCTGCCGCCGACGATCAATCTGGACCATCCTGACCCCGAATGCGACCTCGACTATGTTCCGCACAAAGCCCGGCCGGCGGCGGTCAACGTCGTGCTGTCCAATTCTTTCGGGTTCGGCGGGGTCAACGCCTGCCTGCTCTTCAAAAAACCCGACGCCTGACCATCCACATTCAGGGTGCCTGCTTGATGAGACCGGCGCCGTCCCTCGATACGCTTCAAACAGCCCTCGATTACCGATTTCGCAAGGCCCGGTTGCTGGAAGAAGCGTTGACGCACAAGTCCTACGTGAATGAGCGAAAACCGGCCGCCGAGGCTGACAATGAACGACTGGAATTTCTCGGTGACGCGGTGCTGTCGCTGGTGGTGAGTGAACAGCTGGCGGTTTTGCTGCCACATGCGCCGGAAGGCGCACTCTCCAAACATAAAGCCAGATTGGTCAGCGAGTCAGTCCTGGCCGATGTGGCCAGGCGCCTGGGGCTGGGCCCGTGCCTCCGGCTGGGGCGGGGAGAGGAACTTTCCAGAGGCCGTGAGAAGGATTCTTTGCTTGCGGATGCAGTGGAAGCCGTGATTGCCGCCGTGCATCTCGACGGCGGCATGGAGTCCTCCCGTCGCGTCGTAGCTCGATTGTTTCAACAGGAATTCGTAAACGTTTCGAGCCAGCGGCAACGACCGGGAGAGGACGATTACAAAACTCAGGTTCAGGAATGGTGCCAGCGACGCTATGATACCCTTCCATCCTATGCCGTGGTGAGAGAGTCCGGACCCGATCACGACAAACTCTTCGAGGTTGAAGTGACGGTCAACGGGGAGGTGGTCGGCCGAGGAACGGGACGCAGCAAGAAAGAAGCGGAACAGTCGGCGGCAAAGCAAGCGTTGGAGGGAGCGCGGTCATGAGATCCGGCGAGTCGTGGTATGATGCCACACAGGTTATTTGCCAAGGGGGAGGACGCTGATATGCCAAGACAGAAGCTTCGATTTGCACTCGCTGTGTGCTTGCTGATGAGCGCCGCGTGGCTGCCGAGCGCAGCGCTGCTGCATGCCGCTGAAGGGGCTGGCAAGGCGCCAAAGGCGGTGATCAAGACCAAATACGGAGACATGGAGATGGTGTTTTTCCCCGAGAAGGCGCCGAATCACGTTCAGAACTTCATCAAACTGGCAAAATCCGGGTACTACAACGGAACAATTTTCCATCGAGTGATTCCGGGCTTCATGATCCAAGGAGGCGATCCAAACACCAAGGATCCCAAGAAGCCTGAGACCTACGGCATGGGCGGGCCCGGCGACAAGTTGAAAGCGGAATTCAACGACACGCCGCATCGCCGCGGGATTGTCTCTATGGCGCGCACCAATGATCCCAATAGCGCCGGCTCCCAATTCTTCATCGTGGTCAAGGATTCCAATTTCTTGGACGGCCAGTACACGGTGTTCGGCGAGGTCGTGAAGGGAATGGAAGTCGCGGATAAGATCGTCAACCTTCCAAGGAACGCCCGGGATCTTCCCGCCGAGCGTGTCGAAATAACCGTCACCGTCGAGTAATCATGCTTCGGCCACGAGTCACCGCAGTCGACACACTTCCGATGGCCGTCTTGGTGTGTGCGATAGCGTCGATGACCATGGTTGCCGGGTGCTGGGGAAAAGCGGACACGAAGCCGATACCGCCGCCGCCGGACCCGCAGCCGAAAGCGATCATCAAGACGAGATTCGGTGAAATGGAAGTAAAATTCTACCCGGACCTCGCTCCCAATCATGTGGAGAATTTCATCAAGCTCGCCAAGGCGGGATTCTACAATGGGACGATTTTCCATCGGGTGATTCCGGGTTTCATGATTCAAGGAGGAGATCCGAACACCAAGCACTCACTGCGTAAAGACACGTTCGGACAGGGCGGCCCGAAAGACGACAAAGGCAATCCGATCTTGTTGAAGGCGGAGTTCAGCGATACGCCGCACAAGCGCGGCATTGTGTCGATGGCGCGTGCTAGTGAACCGGATACGGCCGGTTCCCAGTTCTTCATTGTCGTCGAGGATTCGTTTTTCCTCGATCGCAAGTACACCGTGTTCGGCGAGGTGACCAAGGGCTTGGGCGTTGCAGACAAGATCTCCACACTTCCGAGGAACGAGCAGGATTTGCCGAACGATCGCGTCGAAATGACCGTCACGATCGTCGAGTGAAGAGTACAGGCGAACTTATGTAATGGTGTCCAAGTATTTCTGAAGCTTCGCCCGTTCGGACGGCAGAAAGAGAATAAAGCTCAGGCCAAACGCGCTGCCTTTGACCCACCGGACGGCGGCGCGCTCGATCTTGAGCGGGGTTTGGCCGGGCAGATGCAAGAGGACGACGAACTGCAATCCCTCCGCAACGTTGATATCTGACTCCGCCCGACAACCCCCTGTCGAGATATTCACCACGTGAGCTTCCCCTTCGATCTCGTCCGACGAGAAACCCAGTTCACATCGCAGATCCACGCGCCGGGACTTTCGAATCTTCCTTTCCTTTCCAGCTGACATGGCGGTGGATCCTTTGCCGGTTAATGATGATGGTGTTCGCATCCGGGCCCGTGCGTATGCGGTGCGGGTGCGGCTGGCGGCATGAACGATTGCCCTGGCAAAACGATATGGCCTGGCTGCTGTTGCTTGGTTAAATGGGCGGCGATATCGGGGTGGTAGGCCTTCACATAACCGATCAACCCGCTCAAATAGCGCTGCGACTGAAAACCTTGACCCGAAAACTCTGACACGAATTTTATGGCGCGATCCAGAATGTCTGGAGCGGTCGAGGCGTCCGCAATCTGCTGCGGGTTTTGATTCTTGAAGGTCTCGTACTCTTTTTTGAGATGCTCCGCGAAGACCGGCATGGGCGCAGAGGGAACGTGGAGCGGGCTCAGCGTCCGTCTCAATGCGTGAATCGCCGCCACCACTTCCGCATCCTGTCCGTCCCGCCTCCCTTGGAAATAGCTGAATGTCACGACCTCGACGAGATTGTAGAGCGCCATGGCTTTCTCCCCGCCGGCTTCCCCGATTTCCCGGTAGAATTCCCGCCGAAGCGGCATGAACTGTTCGCTCAACCGCTTCTGCTGGTAGTCGCTGCCTGTACCAAGATACGTGCAATCGGGAGGGCAGGGAACCCGGACGATGCGGTGTTCGCCGCAGCAGAGGCTACAGATGACTCCCAACGCCGGACAAGGACGCTTGCCCTTCCGTTGTTTGCAGTATGCGCATTCGCTCATTTCTTCGTTCCTCCTTCTCCCGGTTTCGGCGGCGGAGGAATGAAACCGTAATCGGCCAGCGTGCGCTTCTCCTGCTTGGATTTCCCTTCACGAGGAGCCTCGAGCCCGTTCATTTCAGCCGCATGCGCAAATTCATAGGGGACAAGAATCAGATTGTTCGTGCGGTCGATACTGAGATCTCCCGGGGAAGGCAGGTATTCGGCGATGACCTGAAAGCGCTTGTCCCAGGTCATTCTCCACACTTTGCCAGTGGTAAAATCGGAGACGTACATGTTGCCCCAACGATCGAAGTCGACACCACGAAGGTTCGCGAAGCGTCCCGAAAAAAAACCGTTGGAAAAAATTTCGGAGACGACGCCATCGGGTGTGATGGCGAAGATCTTGCCTTTCTCCCAACTGACCGCGATGAGCTGTCCAGACTTGGGATGAACGGCCAATCCGGCGGGTCCGGCGAGTGCCGGGTCGGAGACCAACACTGTCACCTTCCGGGAAGGCAGTTCAACTCGATAGATGCGATTCCCATGCTGATCGGAACAATACAGCAGGTTTGCACCGTCATAGGCCACGTCGGTCAGGCTTGCTGAAGCTTGGCCTCCCAGAGCAGGAACCAAGATGGACGCGATGTGTTTCCCGCTGACCGTATCGAACGCTCGCAGTGAGTCAAGGTCCGCCACATAAAGCGTGTGCTCGACCAGGGCCATCCCTTTCGGTGCATTCAGCGTGACTCCATCCATGCCGCCTTGAATGAACTTCAAATTGACCATTTTTCCGCTTGCGTCGAGTTTGGTAATAAACCCGTTATTGTCGGGGGACTCGAAATCTCCGTTGACGCTGGAGATAAAATATTCCTTCCCCGCGCTGTTGCTGACGAAGCTGTAGGGAGTTTGCAGATCGGTCACCGTGATCTGCGCCAACGCGGCAGACGGCAGCGCTGCCAAGCACAGTCCGGCAGTGCCGATGAACCCTTGAAGAAGGCAACGGATCATAGAGAGATTAGGAAAGACGTTCTGGTAGTGTTTCGGCGTACATAGAATCATCGTATCCGTCAGGCGGAGAAACTGTCAACAAATTGACAGATGATCTAAGGGGACATGCCGCGCCGCTCACCACGTTGACTTGCATAAAATTGCCCTGCTAAGGTGCCGTCCTCCGAACAGCGTAAAGGGGCGGATTACGCGCTGGGTATTGAGCGTGCCGGTTCTGGCACTACTTATGGCTTGAGATTTCAGGGGGAGGCTCCTGTGGCAGCTCGACTGATTGACGGGAAAGCGTTGGCACAGCAGGTAAGAGACGGGTTGGTGGCGGCCTCGGCGGCGGTCTTGTCGAAAACGGGGATCAAGCCCGGGCTCGCTACGATTCTAGTCGGGGATGATCCCGCGTCGCACGTCTACGTGAAGAACAAGCAGAAGGCCTGCGAACTGGCCGGCATTCACGTCGACGATCATAAGTTGAGCGCCCATACGACTCAACCTGAACTCCTCGCGTTGATTGAAAAGAAAAATGCCGATCCGAGAATCCACGGCATTCTCGTCCAGTTGCCGTTGCCCAAGCACATCGACAGCCGAGTGATTTTGGAAGCCGTCAATCCTCACAAAGATGCAGATGGCTTTCACCCGTATAACTTTGGTCGGCTCGTGGAGGGCCATCCCGTATTCGAGGCGTGCACCCCGAAGGGTGTGATCAAAATGATCGAATCGACGGGAGTCCCGATCGAGGGGAAGCGGGCGGTGGTGCTTGGCCGCAGTAACATTGTGGGAAAGCCGCTGGCCCTCATGTTGCTCCAGCGGAATGCGACCGTCACGATCTGTCATTCCAAAACCAGAGATCTGCCGGCCGTGTGCCGGGAAGCCGAGCTGTTGCTGGTGGCCATCGGCAAGGCCAAGTTTGTGACGGCGGACATGGTTCGTGAAGGTGCCGTCGTCATCGATGTCGGTACCAATAGACTTCCAGACGGCAAATTATGCGGCGACGTCGATTTTGAACCGGTGAGCCAGAAGGCCGGATGGATCAGTCCGGTGCCGGGCGGAGTCGGACCCATGACGATTGCCATGTTGCTGGACAATACGGTGGAGTCTGCTAAAAGAATGGCAGGGATGCTGTAGAAGAAGGATCGCTCCCTTGCTCGCCGAACGCGCACACCAGAGTGGGGCACAGGAAGTGGATGGTCGCGTGCTGCTCCAGCGTCGGATAAACCGCATGACCGTGTCGTTCTTTGGCTCCGCAAACTTGGTCCGTCCTGAACTACGTCCGAACGGACCTTCGGACATTGCGTCTCGCCATCGGCCCTTGGGAAATGGCGCGTCATGGCGCGCCAGCGGTTGGGCGGGTGAGAATGCCCGACCACAACGACACGGCCATGCATCCTCCGCAAATCGCAGCGGTGTGACCATCCACTTCCATATAGAAGGGCAAGCGAGCGAGCCTGGTCGGAGTGCCCACTTCTCCTACAGCCTTGATGATGTAAGGGGAGATGACAGGCGATGAGCCGGGAGCCGAAGAGATTAAAGGAAGTACTCGAGCAGGGGCAGTTCGCTGTCACCGTCGAATACAATCCTCCGAAGGGAACTCATATCAATGGTTTGTTGGAGAACGCGAAGCAGCTTCTGGGCCGCGTTCACGGCGTCAATGTGACGGATAATACCGCGGCAGTCGTGCGTGCCGGCTCGCTGCCCGTCTGCCGGTTGCTGTACGAGCTGGGGCATGATCCGGTCATGCAGCTGACTTGCCGGGATCGAAACCGGATCGCCATGCAATCGGATTTGATGGGCGCCCACATGCTCGGCATACGCAATATTTTGTGTCTCACCGGCGACTATCCAACCGTCGGCGACCATAAGGACGCAAAGCCGGTCTATGACCTTGACTCCGTCCAGGTGATGGGCCTGGTCCAGGGATTGAATACTGGGCGCGATTACGCGGGCAACAAACTCGACGGGTCCACTGACTTTACCATCGGCGCGGCGGTTACGCCGGAAGCCGACATGGTGGGACCTGTGCTGGCCAAGTTTGAAGTGAAGGTCAAGGCCGGCGCACAATTTTTTCAAACACAGGCCGTGTACGACCCAGAGCGTTTTGCCGTTTTTATGAAAGCGGTCCGTCCGTTCAAGGTCAAGGTGCTGGCTGGCATTTTATTGTTGCGCAACGCAAAGATGGCCGAATTCATGAATGCCAACATTCCCGGCATGTCCGTTCCCCAGGCGATGATCGATGAGCTACGAGCGGCGGGCGATAAGTCCGAAGAGGTCGGCGTGGAAATTGC
>DATIGH010000251.1:0-6485 GCA_035454845.1 Nitrospira sp. | reverse complement strand
GCAGTTCTTCATTTGTCTTGCGGACAACAGCGGCCTGGATCGCAGGTACAGCATCTTCGGCGAAGTCATACGCGGGATGGATGTGGTCGACAAGATCGCGTCGGTCCCCCGGGATGAGTACAACAATCCGCTCGAGCCGATTACGATGACGATGACCGTGAAGGAATGAAAAAGCTGTCAGCAATCAGCTATCAGCACACAATAAAAAGCTCTCAGCGATCAGCTCTCAGCACGCAATATAATGATAATGAGATTGGCTGATGGCCGACTGCTGACGGCTAACAGCTGATGGCTGACGGCTTACGGCTAGAAAAACGCCATGCTGGCATAAGTGACTGTGGAATTGTACTGATCGGTAATGCCTCGGTCATAGCGAAGGACCTGCCCTTTCTCGGCCTCGATCAGCCGGAGCAGGCAATAGATGGGTGAAAACCCTGAAATGCGCCGCTGATCCTTCTCTTTTTGAATGTAGCCCGCGAATTCTTCCGGCTTGAGATCCTCGACATACTTCAGCATTTCGAGGTCGTACTGCATCGACCTATGAAAAGAAAAATCCGTCGGTGGCGCGCTGTCTCCATAGCGCATGCCGAGGTGGGCAAGCTCTCCTGCGGCGATCACGCAAGCCGTTTTCCCTGAGGCAGACACGGCCTCGCGCATGGCGGCCAAGAACCGATCAACCGTTGCGCGCACGGACGGGTCACTCAAACTCATAGCCGAGAAGGAAGACAGAACCGGCACGATGGGGATGGTTGCGGATGCCCCCGTGTTGGTTTGCACGAACGGCAATTGAAACTCGATCGAGTGCTCAGTGAGATGGGCGAGGTCTTCTGAAAAATACTCGGGGACGAGGGTTTTGAGACGCTCGATGATCGGGCGATCCACCGGGACGATGCCCAGCGGGGTCTCGAAATCTTTGTCGGTCACGGCAAACAGCCCTTCGAGTCCCGCGTGAGCGGTGCCGATGATGACGAGCACGTCCGGCTGTTGGGATTCTTGTAGCTCTTTATAGGCCCACGCATAGATAGGACCCGCGTGCTTGGGTTCGTAGGTCGGAACGACCAGTCCCTTGATCAGACGGCCTTTATTGGATGACGGTTTGAAATCAGGCCCTTCCTTGGAAGAAAAGAATCCATCGATCTGCTTTTTGAGCTGTCCTCTGTCCGCTTCGTAACTTTTTCCGGCAAAGCCGGCCGGACGGACCGCGGCCTCACGGTAGGCGTGGCGGGCCTGCGCCTTCGCGCCTTCCGTGCGGTCACCCTCGAGGAACAGTTTGGCCTCGAGATCCGCGACCAGCTGTTCCACCTTGCCCGGCATCAGAAACTCCCCGAAGCGCTTCAAGTAGAGCGCGCCGATTTGCTGCAGCGAATGATCGCCATCGAAATGTTGAATGATGAAAAAGTAGTTGAGCGGAAGAACGAGCTTTTCCCCGCTGAGGCCGCTGGGGTCCCAGAGCACGATGTACTGCTCCTCTCCCTCTTTGATCGGCGAGAACTGGAGATTTCGCAGAACCGGAAACTGTTTAGGATCTTTTGCGGCGTCTGTCGTCATGAATACTCGTTTGAAAGCGGCATTCTAACGAACCGCTTTCCTGCGCCGCAACTGCCCTCACGCCATATGAATGGGATATCCACCGGGCTACGAGTCCGATGGCGAAGGAGAAGCCGCCGACCGGCGGCTCAGCGCAAGCAGTATGCCGACCGTCACAATGACGAGCCAGAGAGTGGGACGGCCGTAAGAGGCATCGGAAAACTCGATGAGGTCCGTCAACCGGCCAATCAAGAGGGACATACGCGCCATGACGGTGTATCCGAAGGCGGCGCCGAAGGCGATCATCAGAAACACAATGCCGGTCCGGGCGACAGCCTTGCCCGGCCCGCTGTGTTCGATCGAAAAGAAGAAATAAAACAGGACCGAGCTGACGCCGACCAGGATGATAATCGCATTGAGATTGCTCGCCGGATTGAGCAGGCTCATCGAAAAGGTCAAGCCGTCGCCGCCCGCCTGTGAGAGTAGCGGCCTGACGGTATCTTCGATCTGTTTCAGAATGAAAGACGAAATGGTTCGCGGAATGGCGAGACCCGAGCCCAGGCCCACAATGAACGCGAAGGCATAACGGGACATCCAGGCGGCCTTCGGCACGTAGCGCGTCAACATCAGGAAGCCGATGGCGACCGGAATCAGCAGCGCGAACTCGCCCTGCTCGACGATCGGCTTCACGATCAAATGGACGATGACCGTGTCATAGGCCTTGACGATCGTGTAGCCCACTGAGACGCCCACATAGAGATGTTCAGCCAGTTTGAACAATGGATTGTCTTTATACAAAAACGAGAAAATAAATAGAGTGAGCCCTGTGGCCATCCACGCGCCGAAGACGGTTGGATCCATCTCACTGCCCCCGCATCACGCTTGTCCCCGGCTTCGGCCTTGCTGTTGCCGGAGCGAGAAATAAAACAGATTGCACATGGCGACGAGCACGATGATCGCCAAATGGGTCGCCGACTGTGCATCCATGCCGGCGACCGCACGTCCCTTTTGCCCGATCAGACTCTCGTATTCCGCCGCACCGCGCAATCCGCCGATCAAGCCGTTGATCTGTCCGCTGCGCAACAGCGGATACAACCCCGGTGCGATCACACCGGTGCACCCGCCTCCTAGCTCGAACTTGTACTTGTCCTTGCCATAGACATACCAGGCCTCGACACCGGGGTTGCCCGCTCCGAGACTGATCGCATACATGACATCCTTCAGGCTGTTGACCCCATCAAGTACCGCCAGGCCTTTCGTCGATCTCCCGCCATAGTCGCTCGGGAACGCCGTATACAAATCCTGCCCCATGTTGATGATGACGGCCGAGCCGCCCGGACTCCACCCCAGGAACACGTAGTCCTTGCCGTCATCCTTCCCCATTTCAGCGGCGACTTGCTTCAACAGCTGATCAGCCATACCCGTCCCGGTCACCCAGAGCGTCATCACGACAACGCGCAGATTCTTCCGAAAAGCGTGACGCAACAAGGCGATGGCCTGAGGATGCAACTCCGGTTTGGACGCGGGGTCAAAATCGACGGAAAGCAGAAAGACTGATCGCTCTGGCAGCGACTCCATGTAGTCGTAGATGCTGCGCACCTCCGGCGAGATCCTGATCGGCAGCCCGACCGGATACAGCAGCGGAAGCAGCGTGCAGAGGCCGATCACGAGAAAGATGATCCGCCGGTCGATTTTTAGCATCCTTTCGGAAAAACTCATGAGCCGTCCCTCGTGAAGCGTGAAGCGTAAGGAGCCGTGAAGCGTCTTTCGTGAAGCGTCGTTCGCTTGCGAGCGACGAGATACGAGCGACGAACGACGAGATACGGCATTGAGCGACGAGATACGGTATTTATGAGGGATGGCAAGCTGACAAGTTCCAAGCTGACATGCTGGCAAGCTAGGTCCAGCAATTTAGCCTCACTTCTGTCAGCATGCAATCCTTTCAGCTTGTCAGCGGCTTCTACGAGGGACGAGATACGAGCGACGAGCGACGAGACAAATCCTTCGTTGCGAGATACGAAAGACGAACAACGCTTCACGGTTATTCTTTACTCCCCCCCAGATACGACCGTTCGACGCCGAAGATAATTTTGAAGGACAGCGCGATGGCTCCCAGGCTCACGCCGATCAGGATTGCGCGCCGGACGGACGCGTTCAGGACGTTGAGGATCCATTGCGAGACGTCTCCGCTCAACGGAACCAGATACTCGCCGAGCGGCACGCGACCCATCATGACAATCACCGCCGCCACCAGCAGGACCGCTGCCTCGCGGCTCCTCGCACGGAACGAGCGGTAAGCGGCAGAGGCAATGAAGAAGGCCAAAATGGCAAACATCGTCCCTTGCAACGGCACCATCATGAAGGTGTAGATCCAGCCGAACGCCGTCATCGAGCCGTCAAGACTCTCTTTCCCGCCCGCCCACAATCCTACGGCGATCGTCACCAATATTCCTGCATAGAGGACGAGGCTATAGCCCCATCCGGCTTCCCGCCGGCGAATCTTGACCGCATGTTGATGGAACAAACTCGTCACGCCCAACACCAGGGCAAACCCACCGATGATCTGGAGCCACTTGGTTGCGGAGGTCAGTAACAACTCCGAGGACGGATGAGGGACGTAGTATTGCCCGGCGAACAGAAGCCCCGTGATCATCGTGATGAGCAGTGGGACCCGTCGGCGCAAAAATATCATTTCAGGTCCTTGAAGAGGTCCAGGAACAGTTGCGGCCACGACGACTCAGTCGCGACGCCGACCGTCGCGAGCAGGGTGCCGATCATGATGACACTGAGGATGACCGCTTTGCCGATGTCCTGGCCGCGGAGCGTGCCGATTTGAACCGGCTCCTTGGAGAGATACGCGCTGGCGGCATACAGCTCTTCACCGATGAGCGTATAGTCACAGGTGGTTACGAAGAACGGCAGTTGGTGATCGGAATCGGTCCCGGCAATCTGAATCGCTCCGGTACTCGCCCCGGTTTCCGTCAACAGCAGCGATTCGGCGAAATACGATCCCATGAAGAAGTTGGCAGCCGGCTTTTTCCGAAGCATGATGCCGTCCACCGCGGCCGTGTAGCTGAATTGGTCAGAGGTGATGAAAAAGTTCGCGTCCTCTTTGAACAGATCGGGCTTGCCGGCTTCCAGATACGCCTGCTTCGTGATTTCCTGACAGACGGCCATCGTGATGGGGTCACGGTGGGGAACCATCAACTCCGTCTCATAGGCCGCCGTCCGCTTCGCCACACGGCCGAGGATGACGGCCGCAGCGATCGTCGAGGGATCACTCATGTCATGGGCGCCGGTCAGATAGAGAATCGGCTTGCCCAACTCGGTTGACCGGCCGATGGCCTCGTCCACCGCATCAAGTCCAGGAATGCGGCGCAGGAAGATATTGTTCCGTTTGGCGTGGCTGATCGTATAAAACACGAGGGCGCCGAAGCCCAGCGCAAGCATTAAGTTGTTGAGCTGGTTCCAATTCATCCAATTAGCCTGAGGGGTCGCTTGACGCAGAGGACCCACAGCTCGCTCTTCGCCCCGCCGCATCGCAACCGTCACTGAATACGCGGAGCCGTCTTTGAGCTCGACGCCCTTCCCGTTCCTGATGACATATTGATGCCACGTCGGTTCGGCAGCTCTCGTCCACCAGGCCCCCTTGGCGTCTTTCACGTACCTGGTATTAGCCGGAAACTCTGCAACAACCTTGAGCGCATTGGAGGCAAGAGCACCGGCTTCACCAAGCAGCACCTGATACTGCGCTTCGGAACTGTCCGACGGACTGGGGGCCCAAACGACAGTCAAGCTTCCCCCGCCATCGTTCGGCGAATCGACAACTTGAAGATCCGAAGGAACGGGCAGAGTCGCGTGAGCTAGGGAATAAGAGAAGATTCCAGCAAGACAGATGAAAGAGAACATCAGCGCGAGAACGAAGCCCGGAGGAAAGCGCGTCACGGGAAAGCGACTGCGTAGCAAGAATAGTCCCTTTTTCAACATCCTCACGCGCCTTCGATCACCTCGATATTGGTTCGGGGAACAACGGCACGTGCTCCGTCCGGGAACGTCACCTCCAGCACGCGCACATCGCTCTCCGTGGGAATCCTGGCCAAATCGGACGGCAGCGCAGAGACTTCACCGATCTTCCCAAAAAGCGGATCCCTGATGATACGCACAGAATCCCCCAATCGAATGCCCGCGTGTTGGACCTCCGGAGGCAACTCGGCCGTGGCCGTGGAGCGTGGGATGATGATTTCGGGACGAATCACTCCGGCTCTGATTTGCGTTGAGCCGGATATCGATGCTTTGCACCCCTTATGGGCAGATAGCAGGCGAAATGTCTTTGAAGCCATCGGGATCGTCCCAAATCCCTCCGTGAGAATCAGCGTAAACCCCACCTGTTCGGTTCCGGTGATGGCCACGCCCAAATCGTAACCCAACAGAGCGCGCAAATCCTTATCATGGATCCCGCCCACAACCAAGCCTATAATGCCGAGCTCCTTTGCTCTGACCATGGTCTCTGCAGAGAGGAACGAGCCGCCCACCACGATGTTCCCTTTCATAGCCGGTGTCAGATGGGCTGGCGCCAGTGGCTCGTCTGGTGAGGCGACCGCGACGAGCAATTCGCCCCACGCCTCCCCACCAATCCCGAAAATACCCTGAACCAAGCTGCACGTGGTTTCCACCACGACACCTTGGCGGGGGATTGTCTCGACGATGGTGCCATCAATGTAGGCCAACAGATTGACCAGCCGGGGCGGCTCACGGAGAAGGACCTGTCCGGTCACCTCGGACAGCGCTTCGATCGTCCCTGCGACCGGCGAATGAATCTCGGTTTTGAACCACTTGATCAAGGGCTTGTTCTCGGCAATGATTTCATCCTTCTCTACCGGATCGCCCTCTTTCTTTACTAAATAATCCTTGATCTCGTCTGGCGCGATACTGAGCTGATTGGCCAAATTGATCGGATA
>DATIGH010000250.1:0-7104 GCA_035454845.1 Nitrospira sp. | reverse complement strand
GCGGCGGGCCTGAAAGCCGGAAATCGGACTTACGGTCATCGGGTCATGGCGAAGGGAAAGCCGATCGCCGTGCGGAATTATGCGTCCTATTGCACAGCGCTCGAACGGGCAGGCGTCTTGGTGGATCCCGCGCGGCGGCGGCAGGTCATCCAAGATCAGCTCGATCGCCTCTGTACTGAACACCGCGTCAGGCTCAATGCCGACGAGGCGCTGCTCGATCAAGCGGTGTTTACCACGGAATGGCCTTGCGCGGTCCTGGGAAGCTTCAAGTCAGCATACCTCACTGTTCCGCCGGAGATTCTGATGACCTCCATGAAAGAGCATCAGGGGTTCTTTTCCGTGCGCGACGTCAAGACAGGACAACTGGCGCCGCATTTTCTGGCCGTCGCCAATACTCAATGTAAAGACATGTCGCTGATTCGGGCGGGCAACGAGCGTGTGCTGGCTGCCCGGCTGGCTGATGCGAAGTTTTTTTTCGACGAAGACCGAAAAACGCGCTTGGAGGAGCGAGTCAAGAAGCTCAGCGGCGTAACCTTCCATCAAAAACTCGGCACGATGGGACAGAAAGGAGAACGTCTTGTCCATCTGGTCTCCGTGCTTGCATCGGCCCTCAATCGGGGCTCGGAGAGCCATGACTTTTTGAACGAGTGCCGAAGGGCGGCGCTTCTGTGCAAGGCTGATCTCCTCACGGGCATCGTCGGTGAATTTCCCGAACTGCAGGGGATCATGGGCGGGGAATATGCCAGGCACGATGGAGAACCGGAGTCGGTGAGTCGGGCGATTCGCGAGCAATATTTGCCGAAGGCGCTGGAAGGTGAATTGCCCCATTCTTTGCCAGGACTGGTCTTGTCGCTCGCTGACCGCATGGACACGATTGCCGCGTTTTTTCACGTCGGGATGATTCCCACCGGATCGGAGGATCCCTTTGCCCTCCGCCGTCATGCGACCGCTATTGTCCGTATCATCATGGAACGAGAACTTCGGCTGGACCTTGGGACGTTCATTGACCACGCGCTGAATTTGGTGGTCGATAGCGGCATCAAGGGAACAGCTGATGCCGCACAGCAAGGCCGGCAGCGCGTCATGGACTTTGTGTTCGAGCGCGTGCGTCACTATGGCCGGGCGGTCCATGCCTTCCGCGACGACATCATGGACGCCGTGCTGCGAGCCGCTGCGACCGGCTCCATCGATCTCGTCGATTTGTTGTTGAAGATGAAAGCGATGCAGACGGTCACCGTCAAACCGGAATTTGATCCGCTGATCGTGGGATTCAAGCGGGCCTCTCGGATCGTCGAGAAGGAGCAATGGGAATGGCAACCGGTGGATCCAAGCCGTTTTCAGGATCCTGCCGAAGCCGAATTGCATCGTCAGATCGGCCTCTGTCGTGACGGTGTCAACCAGCGGATGACCGAAGGGCGGTATGACCAAGCATTGGAGGCTTTGGTGGCGCTGAAGCCGGCGATCGACGCCTTTTTTACCAACGTCATGGTGAACGTGGAGGATGCGGCGCTTCGCAGCAACCGGTTGTCCTTGTTGAAAGATGTGAATGAGTGTTTTCGGTCATTCGCGGACTTTTCCCGGATTGTGGTACAAGGGACGTGAGGGATAGCATATCCAGCCCATCGGGACACGTTGGATGATGCGACTTCCGTACCCTCCAAAATCAGAGTCCGACGAGAAACGCGCGGCGAACGTCCGGCGGTTTTCCATGGTGGTCACGGCAGCACTGATCGTGTTGTGTAATGTGCTGTTGCTCTTCGGAATATGGGTCACCGGGATCAATCTTGACGAACTGGTCACGTCGCCGGATGTGTTTAATGCCAAGGAAGACGTCTGTCTTCGATTGACCTGGGAGCGAGTAACGGGAGCGCCGGATCCCGTGCGACTATGCTCCGAGTGGATCAGACTTGCGGATCCCTCGGGACAGCCGCATCATTTGGCCAAGGACGTGGCGGTGCAGCGCGGCCCGGACGGCCAATACTATTTGGATGCCGGCGTGCGGTCGGATTTTCGTTTGCTGGCACTGGCGCTGTTCGTGGGCGCCGTGTTGCTGTTCGGCATGTGGGCCAGACGGTATTTGGTGAATCGATATCGGCTGCACCATGACCCAGCGGCCTCGCGGGGCGGATCAGGCCTGCACTGAGTGTCGAACGGAAGGAGAAGGACGCGTGGGGAAGAAATACGTCTACTACTTCGGTGACGGAAAGGCCGAGGGCACCTCGCACATGAAAGAGCTGCTCGGCGGCAAGGGTGCCGGACTGGCGGAGATGACCAACCTCGGGATCTCGGTACCTCCCGGTTTCACGATCTCCACGGAAGCCTGTGTCGAATACTACAGGCTGGGCAAGAAGTATCCGCCCGGGATGTGGGAAGCGTCACTGCAGGCCCTCAAACGGGTGGAGCGGTCGATGGGCATGGGGTTCGGCGATCCTGCACGACCGCTGCTCGTGTCCGTGCGCTCGGGCGCCCGCGCCT
This sequence comes from Nitrospira sp., assembly GCA_035454845.1. Lineage (GTDB taxonomy): Bacteria > Nitrospirota > Nitrospiria > Nitrospirales > Nitrospiraceae > Nitrospira_C. The sequence continues at coordinate 4,629 of DATIGH010000250.1, read as the reverse complement.
CGATGCCCGGCATGATGGACACCGTGCTGAACGTGGGGCTGACGACCAAAACTGTGGAAGGGTTGGCCGCGAAAACACGCAACGATCGGTTCGCCCAGGACAGCTATCGGCGGTTTGTCTCCATGTTCGGCAGCATCGTCATGGGCGTGCCGCGTGAGCACTTTGAAGCCATCCTCAAGCACAAGAAGGAAGAGGTCGGGGTGACGCATGAGACGCATCTCGATGCCCGCCATCTTCGCGAACTGGTCGCGAGTTTCAAAGCCCTGGTCAAGGAAGAAACGAAGAAGGATTTCCCCGACGATCCGCTCGAACAGCTTCGCATGGCGATCAGCGCGGTATTCTCTTCCTGGTTCGGCGCACGTGCCATTACCTACCGCCGGCTCTACGGGATTCCCGATTCCTGGGGAACGGCGGTCAACGTCGTGGCCATGGTATTCGGCAACATGGGGGAAACGAGCGGGACCGGCGTCGCGTTTACGCGCAGTCCCAGCTCAGGGGACAAGGCCTTCTTCGGCGAATGCCTCATGAATGCGCAGGGCGAAGACGTCGTCGCCGGCATCCGGACGCCGCTACCCGTCAGCGCGCTGGCGAAGAACGTTCCCGAGGCCTACAAGGAGTTGGAACAGACCTACAAGAAACTCGAAAAACATTACCGCGACATGCTCGACCTGGAATTTACGATCCAGGAGGGCAAGCTGTACATGTTGCAGACCCGTGTGGGCAAGCGGACGGGAATCGCGGCGGTCAGGATCGCAGTCGACATGGTCAAAGAGGGCGCCATCTCCAGGGAAGAGGCCGTCCAGCGCATCGGACCGGATCAGTTGGCGCAGTACCTCTATCCGATCTTCGACACGAAGGAAGAATCGAAGGTTAATCCGCTCGGTAAAGGCCTGCCAGCTGGGCCGGGCGCCGCGGCGGGCAAGATTGCGCTCAGTCCCGATCGCGCCGTCGACATGAAGGCCGCAGGCAGCCGCGTGGTCCTTGTTCGCCAGGAGACGAGTCCCGACGACATCCACGGTATGAACGCCGCCGGCGGGTTTTTGACCGCTCGAGGCGGCATGACGTCCCACGCGGCGGTCGTGGCCCGTCAGATGGGGAAGGTGTGCGTGGCCGGCTGCGAATCCGTGGAAGTGCTGGACAGCCAAACTGTGAAAATCGGCGCCAAGACGTTCCGTGAAGGCGACTATCTGTCGATCAACGGTACCACCGGTAACGTCTACGAAGGCGATCTCCCGGTGGTCGAATCGGAAATCATCCAGGTGATTCAAGGGAAGCTGGATCCGAAGAAATCCGAGAAGTACCAGCGCTTCGCCACCATCTTATCTTGGGCAGACAGTATGCGGAAGTTGCGTGTCCGGGCCAACGCCGACGTGCCGGAGCAAGCGAAGATTGCACGGGGATTTGGTGCAGAAGGGATCGGGCTCTGCCGCACGGAACATATGTTCTTTGCCGAAGACCGAATTCCCGTTATGCAGAAGATGATACTGGCCCGCACGAAGGAAGAGCGCGAAAAATTTTTGGATCAATTGCTCCCGCTCCAAAAGCAGGATTTCATCGGGCTGTATCGGGAAATGGAAGGCTTCCCGGTGACGATCCGTCTGCTCGACCCGCCCTTGCATGAGTTCCTGCCAAAACGAGAAGAGTTGATGGTTGAAATCGCCCGGTTGGAATTGACCGGGAGTGACAGCGCGAAGCTCGAAGAAAAACGCCGGCTCCTGGCCCGCGTCGAGGAGTTGCACGAATTTAATCCGATGTTGGGACTCCGTGGCTGCCGGCTAGGCATCACGATGCCGGAAATCACGCGCATGCAGGCGAGAGCGGTCATGGAAGCCGCCTGCGAACTGGCCAAAGAAGGCAAGAAAATCGTCCCGGAGATCATGATCCCCTTGGTCGGCATGGTCTCGGAGATGAAGTCACAAAAGGAGCTCGTCCGCGAAGTCGCTCAGGAGACGATGAAGCGCCACAACGTGAAGCTGTCCTATCTAATCGGGACAATGATCGAGCTGCCGCGCGCCGCCGTGACGGCGGATCGCATTGCCGAAGAGGCCGAATTCTTTTCCTTCGGTACCAACGACTTGACGCAAACCACCTTCGGATTCTCCCGCGACGACGCTGCGAAGTTCATCGACCATTACAAGACCGCCAATCTCATGGAATCCGATCCTTTTGCCGTCCTCGATCGGGAAGGCGTCGGCGCCTTGATGCGACAGGCGATTGCGGGCGGGCGGAACACCCGGCCGGGCATCAAGCTCGGCATCTGCGGAGAGCATGGCGGCGATCCGAGTTCCGTCGAGTTCTGCCACCAAATCGGACTCGATTACGTCAGCTGTTCGCCCTATCGCGTAGCCATTGCGCGCCTGGCTGCCGCACATGCGGCCTTGGCAGAAGTGGAAACCAAAAAACAGGCGAAGCCTGCCTCCTCGGCACGGACAAGTCGTCGCCCTACCCGCGGAGGCCGCAAAAGGCGGTGACCGTCCGCGTCGAATGGCGAAGAGTCCCGTGCCTTGGCTGCGTGATGATCCTTGAGCATGGGCGTCCAGTACTCACAAGATCTTCGCTCCATGAGGTCGGCCCTTCGCCTGGCGGCGAAAGGACGCGGGACGACCAGCCCCAATCCGATGGTCGGGGCGATCATCGTCAATCGGGGGCGAGTCGTCGGACAAGGCTACCATCTGCGAGCGGGTCTTCCCCATGCCGAAGCGCTTGCACTCAAGCGGGCAGGGCGTCGGGCCCGCGGAGCCACCCTCTACATCACCCTCGAACCCTGTTGTCACCTGATGAAGCGGACACCTCCCTGCGTGCCGGCGATTGTGCGATCAGGGGTGAGGCGTGTGGTCATTGCCCAACCTGATCCGAATCCCCTTGTGAACGGCCGGGGGGCTTCGGCGCTACGGCGAGCCGGCATATCTGTGACGCTTGGAGTGGCACGGCGGGAGGCGGAAGCCTTGAACCAGGCCTATCGTCATTGGGTCAGATCGAAACGACCGTACGTCATTTTGAAAGCGGGCATGACACTCGACGGTCAGATCGCGACGTCGTCCGGAAAGGCAAAGTGGATCACGAGCAAGCCGTCTCGTCGCGAGGCCCACCAGCTCCGTGCCGAGGTCGATGGCGTGCTCGTGGGAATCGGCACTGTGCTCTCCGACGATCCCTCGTTGACGGCGCGGGTTGGTCCGCAACTCACCCGACTGGCAACGAAGCAGCCACTCCGAGTGGTGGTCGATACGCGTCTTCGTACGCCCCTCCATGCCAAGATTCTTCGCAATGTCGATGAAGCCAGAACGTTGATCGCCACCACGGAGGCGGCACCGACTGCGCGGCGGCGTGCGCTTCAACGACGGGGTGTCGAAATCGTCACCCTTCCTGCTCTCCATGGACGAGTCTCTCTTCCGGCGTTGATGCGAGAACTGGGGAAGCGTGGGATTACGACCCTGTTGGTGGAAGGCGGCGCTGAAATCAATGCGGCCATGCTCAAGGCGAGATTGGTGCAACAGGTTCGCCTGTATATCGCGCCCACACTGATGGGCGGCGTCAATGCCAAGGGGATGATCGGCGGTCGCAGCCCTCAAGGACTGGCAGCGACCTTGAAGCTGAAGCATGTTCGCACGAGATTGCTTGGGGGCGACCTCGTGGTTGAAGGAGACCTGTGAACCGCTGTCTCGGGGCCTTGGTCATGGCGGGCCTTGCCTCGTGGCAGGTCGGCATCGGCGGCGCGGCTGAGATTGCGCCCCCTTCCGAGAGCTTGCCTGCGTTGGTGTTTCAGTATCTGGATTCTGCCGACGGCGAGGAAGCAGATCGCCTGTTGAAAGCCATCCGGCAGCATCCGGACGCGTCGATCGAGCGAGTGATTCGAGTCATCGAGACCGAGCGGACGTATGAGAGCCGGCCTATCGGGACCCTGCCGGACGAACGCATCCGGGTGCAAGGTCAGAGTTATGCGGTCGCGCTGTCGATTCCGCTCACCTATCAACCATCAAGAGGGCACGCGCTGATCGTCTGCCTCCACGGCGCGGGATTTACCGGGGAGGCGTACCTCGAACGGTGGCAGGCGCGGTTGGGTGAGGACTACATTTTGGCCTGTCCGACCTATCCGGCAGGTGCATGGTTCACGCGGCGCGCCGAAGACCTGGTGCTGACGACGATCCGGCACGTCAGACGGCGCTACCACATCGATCCAGACCGCATTTTTCTTACCGGGATGTCAAACGGCGGCATCGGCGCATGGCTGATCGGCATGCACCATGCGCCGCTCTTCGCCGGCCTCGCCCCCATGGCGGGAGGGCTTGACGACGTGCTCATGCCGTTTTTGGCCAATCTCAGGAACACCCCGGTCTACATTATTCACGGCGCCAAGGATCAAGTCATGCCGGTGACACTGAGCCGGGCGATCGCGCGAGAGCTAACGGCGATGGAATATCCCCACATCTATCGCGAGCATCAAGGCGAGCATCCGATGGCCGGAGGACATTACTTTCCACGAGAAGAACTGCCGGCCCTGGTAACGTGGCTCAACGCGCAACGGCGCGATCCTTTGCCGACGAAGCTGACGCTCGTCCGCGAAGCCAGCCGCTTCCAACCTTTCGGCTGGGTTCGCCTGGATAGCACCGATCCGATTGCCGCCTTCTCTGA
>DATIGH010000249.1:0-6522 GCA_035454845.1 Nitrospira sp. | reverse complement strand
CAGTTTGAGCTCAAGGTCCGGAGACTCGGTTGGTGGACGCACCACGCCGGAGATTTCAGTGTCGCCCGACCCCATGAACTTCCCCCGAACCCCCACCGACACAGGTCCATCCCGCAATTGGCTGCTATACCGTTCCAGAGTCACGTCGGCATCAGCCACGTAGATCCGGTACTGGGGTTTGGCGGCTTGGTTGACGAATCCCAATTCGCCGCCATTGATATGGATGTAATCGACGCGCACCAACGTGTCTTCGTTTGCATTGATCGATTGTGCGGTGTTGACGGTCGCCTTCGCCCTGGCTGCTTCCGCCTCTCGGGTGTGCTTGGCATGCACGTAGTCGAGATGGAGCCCGTCGATCGTCAGGCGCTTGAGATTCACGACCTTCGCCGAAGGAGCATATTCCACGGACCCCTCTCCCGACAGAGTGCCGCCGGTGAGCTGGATGTTGTACCGAGACGTCACAGGCATCAATGACCCCAACGACACACCATCTATCAAAAGATCCGCCTTGATGGCAACGTGAGGCTCAGCCAGAAAATCGGCGCGACCGCCGAGCCTGATGTGTCCTGATTCGAACAGCGTGCCGTTTAGCGCGAATGCTGAGGGATAGTCCTGATCGGCAGATTGCACGTTGCGGATGTTCGACGCATAGAGAGCGATGTGCCCGGATCGAAGCGGCCGTTCGGGCTTCGCCTCATCGATGTATGTCAATTCGCCATCCGCAATCCTGACTTGATTGATCTTGAACGGATAGACGCTTTGCACCGCATCCTGCCAACCACGGTCTTTGACGGGCCTATCATCTTCCGCTTCCTGTCGCGCGAGTGTCCTCGTGATGTGAAATCTCGGCTGTTCGATGTACTGGTCGTTTACCAAGCGTCCGGATAGCAGCGCCCTCCAATGGAGGCTGGCCGTCCAGCGTGTAATCGTGGCCACCGGCGGATCGGGCTCATCATCGCGCACAACTCGCACATCAGCGAGCTCCACCGAAAATCCGATCGGATGAAAATTCAGCGAGCCGATGCGTACGGTGTATCCTTTGAGGCTGCGGTTCATTTGCCGTTCGACGTACGCACGCAACGGCTCGTCAATGAGCACTGCGGCCGCGAAGAAGAGCACGAAGAATAGCCCCCCAACTGCCGCAACGAGTTTTAGTCCCCCCTTCGCCATATCGTGCCGCCTACAGTGGAGCGTAGCGGCCCGCCGGCTTTGATGGACCTAGGAGAACTTACAGATCGGCGAGGCGCTCACACTTGATTGAGTGGCATGGGCCCGTAAGCTTCACGGGCCTGCCGGAGTCCGGCGACGTGCCTGCGCAATGAGGAGCCGAACGAGGATGCGAGAACCGTCTTGCGGTAGCGGGACATCTGGCGTTCCGTCTGCCCGATGGCGTCTTTGAGCTCGTTGATAAGACGCACACCGGAGCCCGTCAGCCATTTGAGTTGCCGCCGGGCGTACTCAAGGTCCTGTAGGGAATAGCGGACCGATTCGATCTCTTCAAGGCAACGAAAACGCGCTCGCACCAAGTGTTGTGCGCCGAGTCCTGCTTCGCGCCACTGTCGCTTGCCCTGTGTGGTCTCCGCCCATGTGGACAGCCGTGCAAAGAGCAGCGCCCCCATCGTGAACGTAAACGTCGCATGCAATATCCCTCGAAGGGGCCGCAGGCATCTTCGCCAAGGAGAATAGAAGATCTGTTGATTGCGGTCATGGTGATGCAGGACGTGCTTCCGTAAGAGCAGGTTTAAATGGTGATGACTGTTTTCATGAATCAGATCGTCGATGAGATCCAGGTTGTCGCGGTCGAAGCAGTTGACAAATGAGAGACCGGGCCGGTGGCGGTAACTAAAACTGACCACGCCCGACGCGCGGAGCGGGATCACGCGCGCCGTGAGTAGCGCCAGCAAGGCATGGCCTTCCGGCCACGCCCGCCGAATAGCCTGCCATGCCCGGGCGATTCGGACCTGCTGCATGGCGTCGGTCGCTGAAAGCGCTCTGGGCTCACGCTTCTTCCCGTAATGCAGCGTGGGACCGACCGTCAGAGGCATTGCCGCCGTTTGAACGGCTTTTTGCCGCGGCCAGCGCCATTGCATGACAGCTCCTTCCCAAGTACCGACACGAAATGAACGGCCGCGGACATGCAGCGCGATCTGGTGATCCTTGAAGACAAACGTCACACGCCGCGAGGGCCGCCCGATGGCGCTTCGGACAGATGCCGGCGCCGTCAGCGCGCCTCCATCGATTCCCACCGGAATCGTATAAGCCTGTTCCGCCCGTTCGTAAGAGGCATCCAAACCGCCGGACACTGCCCACGAACGCCGACCATGCCGTTTCAACCACTGGAGCACCCAGCCTGGTTCGAAGAAGAGCGCTTCCTGGGTGATGTCGAGGGCCAGCCTCCTGCACAACCCATGCAACCGCCCGGCGAGTCCGCGAGCCTGCGCCCGCCCGAGAGGAAATAATTCGTCGAGATAACTGTTTTCGAAAAACTTCTCCTCACATTCCGCAAAGAGTTGCTCCGCAAAGCCCCGCTGGTCGCGTTCCCGACGGATCTGCGCGAGCAGGTCGAGAAAATAGACCAGATCGTTCAGTGCTTCGATCCATCCCACCATCTTCCAGTTTGCGAAGGCGGTGCGATCAAGCCTGTCCGCAAGCAATCGGAAATACTCTAGGGGCAGATTGTACCGTGCGGCCAGTTCGGGATAGTGCCGTTCGATATCACGGCAGAGCCCGACGAGGAGGGTCCGCATGGACTCACGGAATTCGCTCTGCAGACGGCTGATCGCCGCTGCATCGAGCAAGGACATTGGTTGCCCCTCAAAATGGATGGAGCGACTCTACCGAAGCGCGGCGATGGCCGCAAGAAAAGGCTAGAATTTCTTGGAGGGGAAATAGCCGACGTCGTCGAGGCCAAGGTCGCGGACATGGCCCATGAAATGCCGCGTTAAGGACATTTGGATCGATTTCTCCAGTGGTGGTTTTGTTCCCGTCACCACGAGAAAGGGCAGTTCATCCTTCCACAACAATTGCCCGTCGCGATCGATCATGTATAGAAACAATCGGCGTGGTTGTTCCGCCGTCCACCCCCACTCACTCGACTGGGAAGCCGCATCGACGACGTGCCCGTACAACACGGCGTCCACGGCGAATTCGCGGGTGAGTTCGCGTGCCAGCACAGCACGCGTGTCATCTGCCGCCGGCCCTGAAAGCCGACCATGCCGCTTCTCCGGCGTCACCACCCGTAGCGCGGTTTCACGCAAGAGGACCTTGGTCAGTCTGTCACCCATGGCCTCATCGCCCTCAACCGGCATTAACGCGAGGCTTGTCAATGGAGGATGATCGAGCAGTGTGGTCGAGGCGTGCGCCGAAACCCAGGTTTCCTCGAATGCGTGAAAACGGACATCGCCGGCTCTCATGGAGTCAGCGCCCACAGCTGCGACCCACGCGGCCGCGAGACACCCCTGCTGCAAAACGCTGATCGCGATCATGACCATCGCCACAATCGCCTTCGTGTGGCCTTGCACGCCGTGTGTGCCTAACTGGTCCATGGGCCATGCTCCTCGCAAGAACAATACCGCTCGCCGCTTGTGCATGTCGGACCTAAGCCATGATTTTTTCTGGTCTTATCGAGTCCGCCTGTCACAGGTGGGTACGATTTCGCTGCCAGGCGTATGCAAATTGAGGCACTCCTCGAAGATCGAGCGCTGAACGCTCACGACTCGTGCTGTGAAGGGATGTGCGAATGGGGTCGGCTGATGAGAGGTTTCGCGCGGGTCAGCGCTCGACCGGGTCATTGAGGAACTGTGAGATGGTTCGGTAGAGGTCTTCAGTCGCCTGTTCTTTGCTGAGCACCGCCGCAGCGCCAGCCTCGATCACTGCACGGTGAGTCTGCGACGAGTAATGCACCGACAGGCCAATGACCAGTGTCTTGGGCACATCCTTCTTGATGCGCTTGGTGGCGTCAATTCCGTTCAGTCGGGGGAGATTGATGTCCATGACAACCACGTCCGGTTGCTGCTCGCGAGCCACTTCCACCGCTTCCATTCCGTCGGATGCTTCGGCGACGACTACGAGGTCAGGATAGGTCTCGAGGATGCTCCGGAGTCCTTGACGAACCATAGCATGATCATCGACGAGCAACACCCGCCGCCGCGAGGGTTCTGTGAGCTGCATGGCTTCCGGCACTCGCGGAGCAGGTCTCAAGAGAGACGATGTCGGCCGTGCGTCCAAGGGCATGGCCACTAATCCCAATTCGACGGTCGTACCTTTTCCCGCCGCGGAATCGATCCGACACCATCCGGACATGGCTTCCATACGCTCCTGAATACTGAAGAGCCCAAAATGCTCCCCCGTCGGCTGATAATGCACTGTGTTGATGTCGAATCCCTTGCCGCGATCTTCCACTGTGAGCAACAGCGTGTTTGGATCCTGCAGGTGAATCGTCACGGACGCCGTAGATACGCCGGCATGCTTGACGACGTTCGTCAGTAACTCGCGTAAGGCTTGAAACAGCAGATCCGACTGATGTTCGCTCAAGGACGGAGTTTCCTGCGTCTGCACCTGGACGTCCACCTTGAGACCCTGTTGAGCCATCTGTTCGGCGAGCCAATGGATGGCCGGAATGAGCCCAAGATCTTGGAGCACGGAGGGGCTTAACTGCGCCATCATCGTGCGGGCATACTGCAAACATTGTTGCAAGAGAGCATCCATCTCCGTCAGTGAGGCACGGCTGTCCGTTAGATCGTCGGGCAGACGCCGGAGGAAGTGGGCTAATTTGATCCGGGTCAAGGCCAGCAATTGCGCAAGGTAATCATGCAGGTCGGCAGCCAGCCGGCGGCGCTCCCGCTGCTCCGTCAAATTCAACTGAGAAGCCAATGCCCGCAACCGCTCTTGCGAATTGACCAGCTCGGTCGTGCGCTCCCTGACTCGAAGCTCGAGCTCCGTGCTCCAGCGCTGCAATCGAGTTTCGGACTGCTTGCGCTCGGATATATCGCGGAAGACAAGCACGACACCGATCAGCTGGCCCTTGCCATCCCATATCGGAGCCGCACTGTCATCGATCGGCACCTCGGTCCCGTCCGGCTTCAGGACGACGGTGTGGTTGGCCAGTCCCACGACCTGTCCGTCCCGGATCACCCGGTCGACGGGGCTCTCAAGAGGTTGACGTGTTTCCTCGTTCACAATCCTGAAGACCTCGGCCAAGGGACGACCGACCATGTCCTCACCGGACTGTCCCACAATTGCGGCGGCGACAGCATTGGCGAATGTCACCACCCCAGACGCATCGGTGGCCACGACGGCATCACCGATGCTTTCCAGCGTGACCCGCCAGCGCTCTTGGCTTTCGTGAAGGGCCTGCTGAGCTCGTTTCTGCTCTGAAATGTCACGCGCGATTTTTGAGGCGCCGATGACGTTGCCATCGGCATCAGTCAGCGGAGACACCGTGATCGAAATGTCAAAGAGTCGCCCGTCTTTCTTGCGCCGCATGGTTTCGTAATGATCGACGCGCTCGCCCCGGCGCAGCTTCGAGAGAATTGCAGCTTCTTCCGAATGCCGGTCGGACGGAATGATGCGGAGAATTGACGAACCGATCATTTCCTCGGCCGTATATCCGAACATGCGCTCCGCACCTCTGTTCCAACTGGTGATGATGCCGTTGAGATCTTTGCTTACGATGGCGTCGTCAGAGGACGCCACGATCAAGGAAAGCAGATTTCGGACTTCCACCATCTTGCGCGTGGCTTGCCTACGCTCGGTGATATCACGGACGATTTTCGAGGCGCCGAGGATCGAGCCCTGTTCATCCCGCACCGGGGACATGGTCACGGCGACTTCGATGAGCTGGCCGTCCTTACGACGACGCACCGTTTCATAGTGATCGATGTGTTCGCCGCTGCCGAGACGGGTCAGGATGGACATCTCTTCGACATGAAGGTGGGGGGGAATAATGAGCAGGATCGGCTGTCCGATGGCTTCCTCCGCCGTATAGCCGAAAATGCCCTCAGCGGATCTATTCCACGTTTGGATGATCCCAGACAAATTCTTGGTGATGATGGCATCGTGGCTAGAATCCACGGCGGCAGTGAGGAAAACTGCCGCCTCCGTCGTGTGGCGAAATGAACCGGCCATTGATTCGCTCCTGACGCAAACTTTTTAATTTTCTTCTTATTGCAAATCAAAATCAAGTTGCGAGGGATGACCGATCACGACTGCATCGCGTTACGGTTGAAGCGGGGCGTAGAAAAGCGGGAGCGGACAAAATGTCCCGGGGCTTGAACTATTCCACCAGATTCCAGCAGATGAAACCGAAGAAAACAGCAATCTTCCCTATTAGACGTTTTTGCAGTCCGTCGGCGCGTCTCTTGCAGACCCGGTGTGTGTTGTCATTATGGAATCACAGGAGTCTGAGGTGGCCAGGAGCTGGTCAGAAGCATTCAAGCCGCGTACACTCTGGCAGCTGATCAAGGAGGCCGCAGCCGAGTGGAGCCATGATCGCGCGCCTCGGCTGGGCGCTGCTCTAGCCTA
>DATIGH010000248.1:0-6388 GCA_035454845.1 Nitrospira sp. | reverse complement strand
CCTTCCGCGAGCACAAGGACTGACCAGGCTGATCCATCCCATTTCTGGTGTGCGCGTTCGGCGAGCACAGGAGGTCATCAGCCCTTGCCTGCCTCATACCTCCCTTGCATTTCCTCTTTTTGCTTTGTTAGACTCCCCAATCCCGATGTAACTCATTGAAAGACGCTCGTTTCTTGGTTGTAACCCTGTCGAGGAACAAGAGGCACCACTTATGATGAAAGCATGGCTTCTGGACGAAATGTTTGGATTCCGGCGTGCGCCGCTCACGGTTGAAGGTAGCCAGGGAGAATGGGGCGCCGGCGATTCGATTGCCGAGGAAGAAGAACTGCCTCCTCCGCCTGCCAACGTCGCAGCCAAGTGTGGAAACGGCCGGATCACGATCACGTGGGACCCCGTTCCCGATGCCATGTATTACAACCTGTACTTCCAGACGACGAAGGGAGTGCAGATCAAATTTTCCGAGCTGACCCGCCCCATCGCCGGTCCAGAGGACTTCAAAACCGTCATCGGAGTGAAGAAAGAAAAAGCTACTTGCCTCGAGGGTGCACAATCTCCTTTCGTCCACGACGATCTGGCCAACGGCACGTGTTATCACTATGTCGTAACGGTCGTCACCCCGAAAGGCGAGAGCCCGGAGTCACAGGAAGTCATGGCCATTCCCTCGCCCTATCTCTTGGCGGCGTGCATCGGCCAGGAAGGGGTCGACGAGGGGGAATTCAGTTCTCCCACCGGCATCGCGCTCGACAAAGACGGCAATCTCTACGTCGCCGATACGGACAACCACACAATTCAGAAATTCGACAAGGCCGGAAAGTTTGTGGCCCGATGGGGCGGCGAGCCGTCCTCCGAGGAAGGCAGTTTTTATTACCCCCGTGGGTTGGCGGTCGGTGCGAACGATAGTCTCTACATCGCCGACAGCGGAAACAACCGCGTACAGAAATTCGATCTCGACGGCAACGTCATGCAAACCTGGGGGAAATTTGGCTTTGCCTGGCGCGGCGCCGACATGGGCAAGTTCGACGTGCCGTGGGGAGTGGCGACGGATCAAGAGGGCAACCTCTATGTGTCGGACACGAGTAACTCTCGCATTCAAAAATTCAAGGCGGATGGAACGCCGGTGGTGAAATGGGGGCGCGACGGCAGCTTCGACGGGGCCTTCTTTTTCCCACGCGGCGTCGCGGTCGATTTCGTCGGCAACATCTATGTGGCTGATGAAGGCAACAACCGCGTTCAAAAATTCGATGCCCGTGGGAGCTTCCTGACGAAGTGGGGGCGCGAAGGCGCAGGACCTGGCCAATTCAAGGCACCGTGGGGCATCGCATGCGATGCGCTGGGCAATGTGTATGTCGTGGACACAGGCAATCACCGGATCCAGAAGTTCGACGGCAACGGCACGTTCCTCTGTGCCTGGGGCAATCGCGGCAAATCCGAAGGTCAATTGAACTTCCCGTACGGGATTGCGGTCGACAAGGAAGGATGCGTCTATGTTGTCGACAGCGGCAACAATCGTATCTTGAAGTATGTCCCGACCGAGGAGGAAATCAACCGTGGCAAGGAAGAAAAGCCCAAGGCCGAGGCGACCAACGCCACGCCGCCGCCGGGCAATGTGGCGGTGAAGGCCGGCGACACGGAAGCGTTCCTCAGCTGGCTTGAAGTGCCCGGCGCCATCTCCTACAACCTGTACTTTAATACGTCGCAGCCCTTGACGAAGCAAAGCGGAACCAAGATCGAAGGCGTGACCAATCCCTTCTCGCATACCGGTCTTACGAATGACACGGTCTATTTCTATGCCGTAGCGGCGGTGTTCGACGGCGACATCGAGAGCGAACTCTCGAATGTGGTGAACGCGACACCGGTGTTGATCGACATTACGGCGCCGCAGAATCCGTATGCCGTGATGAATCATGGCGCGTTCATGACGAACTCGCCGGAAGTCGTCGTCACCATTTCAGCCAACGATATCGACACCGGTGTCGGCGCCTACTACGTCTCCGAAGCCCCCATGACCCCGATGGCGGGCACGCCGGGATGGGTTGATGTGACGCCGGCCTTAAAGTTCGGCGCTACCATCCCGTTCATCCTGTCACCTGGCGATGGGCACAAGACCATTTACGTGTGGTTCAAAGACGTCGGCGGCAATGTGTCGACTCCGGCGAGCGCCACGATTCTGGTCAACACGTCGGGCTATCTCTGTGTCTCGCGGTGGGGACGCTCCGGCCGTGGTGCGTCGCTTTTGCACGGCGGCGAGTTCATGGCGCCGATGTACGGCCTCTGCGTGGATCAGCAAGGCTCCATCTTTGTGGTGGATAACGGGAACAACCGCGTTCAGAAATTCGATAATACCGGCAACTTCATTATCTTGTGGGGCAACTTCGGGGCCGCCAACGCCAACTTCCACAATCCCACCGGCGTGGCCTGCGACGGCAAAGGCGACGTGTGGGTGGTCGACACGAACAACCACCGGGTCCAGAAGTTCGACGGCAAGCTGGGCGGCTATCTGATGAAGTTCGGCTCGCGCGGCAACGGCGAGGGGCAATTCAACGCGCCCTGGGGCATTGCCGTCGACAGGGTGCGCGGCTACGTGTATGTCGTCGACAGCGCCAACTTCCGTGTGCAGAAGTTCGACATGACCGGTGAATTCATCATGTCGTGGGGCAGCTTCGGAAACGGCGACGGACAATTCTATTTCCCGCGCGGGGTTGCCGTCGACCAATCCGACGGCTCCGTCTACGTTGTCGACATGGGCAACCACCGGGTCCAGAAGTTCGATACCAGCACCAACGTCTTGCCTCAGTTGTTGACGAAGTGGGGCGGCAGTGCGGAAGCCGGCCATGCGAGCAGCCCGTTGTCGCAAGAGGCCGGGCAGCTGCGGTCGCCCTGGGGCATCGCCGTCGACGCGGCCGGAGACGTGTACGTCACCGACACCGGGAATCACCGGATCGAAAAATTCGACAAAGAGGGTAACTTCATCACGCAATGGGGCGGATACGGCAACAACGACGGACAGTTCAATTTTCCCTACGGCATTGCGGTCGATGCCAAGGGCAGCGTGTTCGTCGTCGACAGCGGCAATACCCGTGTGCAGCAGTTCATGCCGGCCGACGAAGGCAGCGAGCGGCTGCAGGAAGAGGCCGAAGCCGCAGCGGAAATAGAGAAAGCGCAACAAACGCAAAAGGCCTGAGGGCCCCGAATACGGAGGACCATGTTGGATAAAGAACCACGCCTCGGACTCACCTATGACGACGTGGTTCTCGTTCCTTCAAAATCCGCCGTCCTGCCCAGCGAAGTCGATGTCCGTACGCACCTCACGCGGAACATCCAAATCAACATTCCCATCATCAGCTCAGCAATGGACACGGTCACTGAATCGCGCCTGGCGATCGCCATGGCGAGAGAGGGTGGCATCGGCATTATTCATCGCGTGCTCACGCCTGCCGACCAGGCAGCGGAAGTCGACAGGGTCAAGAAGTCCGAAAGCGGCATGATCCTGGATCCGGTGACCATTTCGCCCGATCAGACGATCCGTGATGCTCACCAGTTAATGGCGAAATACCGCATCTCCGGCATTCCCGTGACCAAGGACAAGAAACTGGTCGGAATTCTCACCAATCGCGATTTGCGGTTCGAGACGCGCCTCGATCTCAAGGTTGCGCAAGTCATGAAGCGCGACAAACTGATCACCGCGCCGGAGGGCACCAGTCTGGAAAAGGCGCGGGAGATCCTCCACGAACACCGGATCGAGAAATTGCCTGTGGTCAACAAGCAGGGAGACCTCAAAGGGCTGATCACCATCAAGGACATTGAGAAGCGGATCAAGTACCCCAATGCCTGCAAGGATACCCATGGTCGGTTGCGGGTTGGTGCGGCTGTCGGCGTCGGTCCGGAGACTGAAGAACGGCTCGCGCATTTGAAACAAGCCGGTGTCGATCTCATCGTCGTCGACACGGCACATGGTCACGCCCAGGCCGTCCTCGACACGGTGAAGATGATCAAGAAGCAGCATGCGACCATGGAGGTGATTGCCGGAAACATCGCCACCGCGGAGGCAGCCAAGGATTTACTGAAGGCCGGTGTGGACGCCGTCAAGGTCGGCGTCGGACCGGGCTCCATCTGTACCACGCGCATCGTGTCGGGTTCCGGAATGCCGCAATTGACGGCGATCGCGGACTGCGCCAAGGTCCTTGAGGGCAGCGGAGTTCCGATCGTCGCGGATGGAGGCATCAAGTTTTCAGGAGACATCAGCAAAGCGCTGGCGGCCGGGGCATCAACCGTCATGTTGGGTGGATTACTGGCTGGGACTGAGGAATCCCCCGGAGAAACGGTGCTCTACCAGGCAAGAACCTATAAGGTGTACCGAGGCATGGGATCGATCGGCGCCATGGAACGCGGCGGCGGTGATCGTTATGGGCAGAGTGGGCGCCCACCGCAAAAACTTGTGCCCGAAGGCATCGAGGGGCGCGTGCCGTACAAGGGACCGTTGTCTGCGGTCATCTACCAGCTGGTCGGCGGAGTGAAGTCCGGGATGGGCTATTGCGGTTGCAAGACGATTCCTGACCTTCAGAAGAATGCCACGTTCATCCGCCAGACGGTCGCCGGCCTCCGAGAAAGCCATGTGCACGACGTCATCATTACGAAAGAAGCGCCGAATTATCGCATGGATTGGGAATAACCTCGCGTGAAACGTCCCTCGTGAAGCGTATTTCGCAATGAAGGACTTGTCTCGTCGTTCGTCGCTCGTCTCTCGTATCTCGCACCCGAATCACCCTTCAGGCGGGACGATTCACGGCTTTTAACGCTTCACGAGAGACGTTTTACGGCTTCTTACGGTTCACGCTTCACGAACGACGGTCTCCATGGAACTCTGGCACGATAGAATCCTGGTTCTAGATTTCGGATCCCAGTATACCCAGTTGATCGCGCGACGCATTCGCGAGGCTCACGTCTACTCGCAAATCCTTCCCTGCACCGTGCCTTTGGCGACCGTGCTGGCCTATCGCCCGCAGGGTATCGTGCTGTCCGGTGGCCCCTCCAGCGTCTACGAGAAAAAAGCTCCGACCATTTCAAGAGAGCTCTTGGAGCAGGGCATTCCGGTCCTGGGCATCTGTTACGGCATGCAGCTGGTCACGCATGTATCTGGTGGCGAGGTGGCCAAGTCCAAGCATCGTGAATATGGCCGTGCCGAACTGTCGATCGACGATGCCGGCGATCTCTTTGCCGGGATCGGCAAGGGGGGCTCAACGGTCGTCTGGATGTCGCATGGCGACCGGATTGAACGGATGCCGCCTGGCTTCCGGTCCATCGCTCACACGAGCAACTCTCCGGTTGCCGCCATGAAGCAGGACGACGGCAGGCGCCGTATCTACTGCCTCCAATTCCACCCGGAAGTCGCCCATACACCGGAGGGTTCGCACCTGCTTCGAAACTTCGTCTATCACATCTGCGGCTGCAAGCCAACCTGGACCATGCAGTCCTATGTGGACACAGCGGTCAAACAGATCCGGGAACAGGTCGGCAAGGAGCGAGTGATGTGCGCGCTGAGCGGCGGCGTCGATTCATCCGTGGCCGCGGCCCTCACGCACCGCGCGATCGGCGACCAGCTGACGTGCATCTTCGTCGACAACGGCGTGTTGCGGGCAGGTGAGCGGGACCAGGTGCAAAAGACGTTCGCCTCCCAGTTGCATCTGAATCTCCGGATGCTTGATCGGACCGAACAGTTTTTGTCCGGACTGAAGAATGTGACAGATCCTGAGCGCAAGCGGAAGAACATCGGGCGCCTATTCATCAAGAATTTTGAAGCCGAAGCCAAGAAGCTGAAGGGCGTCAAGTATTTAGTTCAGGGCACCTTGTACCCCGATGTCATCGAGAGCGTCAGCTTCAAAGGTCCGTCGGCAACCATCAAGACCCATCACAACGTCGGCGGCTTGCCGGCACGCATGAGACTGAAGCTGATCGAGCCCCTGCGTGAGCTGTTCAAAGATGAGGTGCGGGTGTTGGGAACGGAATTGGGATTGCCGGATGAGATCATCTGGCGGCAACCATTCCCGGGGCCGGGTTTGGCGATTCGAGTGCTTGGAGCCGTCACCAAGGAGCGCCTGGCCATTCTCCGTGCGGCGGAAACGATCGTGGACCAGGAAATACGAAGCGCCGGGCTGTATCGGGACATCTGGCAGGCCTTTGCCGTCTTGCTGCCGATCCGGACTGTCGGCGTGATGGGGGATCAGCGGACATACGAGCATGTGGTGGCCATTCGTGCTGTGACCAGCCTGGACGGCATGACGGCGGATTGGGCGAAGATTCCCGCGGACGTCCTCGGGCGGATGTCCAATCGCATCATCAATGAGGTCAAGGGCGTGAACCGTGTCGTCTATGACATCAGCTCAAAGCCTCC
>DATIGH010000247.1:0-6102 GCA_035454845.1 Nitrospira sp. | reverse complement strand
ACTGTTGCTGCTTCACGTATTGTCATTCTTTTATTACGCTGCTCGCCAATCCTTCGATAACAATAACAGCAATGTCGGCAATCCGAGCAGCACAATCAGCAGCGCGGAAGGGGCAGCCAATTGATAATATTCTTCGCTGGCCTCCATCCAAACCCGAATGGCCAGGGTGTCGAATCCTACCGGCCGCAGTAGCAACGTGGCAGGCAGCTCTTTCATCGTTTGCAGAAACATCAACACCCATGCCACCACGAATCCATTACGCATGAGGGGCAGCGTCACGCGCTGCCAGGTCTCCCGAACGCCGAGGCCGAGTGTACGCGCGACTTCCTCGAGGTTGGGTGTAATTTGCTGTAACGCCGGCTCAAGCGACTGGAGTCCGGCGGGCAGGAAATGAATGACGTAGGCTACGATGAGAACCAGGACCGACCCATATAAGAATGGCGTGAGATTCAAGCACAGGACCAACACTGCCAAAGCAGCGACTGGTCCCGGTAGAACGTACCCTGCGTAGGCAGCCTGCAAACACCCGAGGTTCAACCAGGTGGGACGGCGACTGGCCATATAGGCCAGTGGCAGGCCGATCAAGACACCGCCGGTCGCTGCACAGGCAGCCAGGAAACCGCTATTCCACAAAAAGCCGAAGAAACGGCTATCGATGGTCGCCTGCGCTTCAGGAGTGAGGCTCCAGGCGACGAGGAGGTATGCCGGCAGTGCGAATGCCGTGCCTACGACGAGCGCCAGATAGCCGGTCACGAGAGATGTGCCGAGCCAGCCATACCGATGACGTTGCGGTATACGATAGCCTCCGGTGGTCTGGTAAAACCGGCTACGATGACGAAACCATCGCTCGGTGATCAAAAACAACAGCGCCAATCCCACCAGGAGAAGGCTGAGGATGCTTGCCGCGGTGTTGTCCGATCGACCGGTCATTTGTTGGAAGACCGCGTAGGTCAATGTTTGGTACCGCAGCAACGAGACCGCGCCAAAATCCGATACGACATAGAGAATGACCAGCGCCAGGCCGGCTACGATTGACGGACGCATGAGAGGCAACGTGACCAGCCAGAGTGTTTTCATGCGTGAGATGCCGCTCGCGCGCGCGACCTCTTCGAAAGAGACGTTCATATTGAGCAGCGCGCTGCGGCTGAGAAGGTAGACGAAGGGAAAGGTATCCAAGGTCATGACTAACGTCGCTCCCGTATAACTATGAGGCGAGAAAATCCTGGACTGGGGGCCGGCAATCCACTGCCAAACGTGTTCGACTGGGCCGCCAAATCCGAGCAGGTAGGAATAGATGTAGGCCAGTACATAGGTTGGCATCGCTAACGGCAGGACGAGCGCGCCTTCCCAGAGCTGACGCCCTGGAAACTCGAGCCTTGTCACGAGCCAAGCGGTGGAGACCCCGAGCACGAGCGTCAGGCAGGCGACACTGGCGGACAGCCAAATCGTGTTGCTCAGCAACTCAGGGATACGAGTATTCCAAAGCCGGATCCATACGGCCGCATCTGCCGACAATGCCTGGGACGTAACATAGCCAAGCGGCAGCAGGATGAGGGCGGCGCTGGCGAGTGTGAGGAGCTGCAACGGAGAAGCGAGCTGGGAACGAGTGGTGATCACGTGGGTCTCGTTCGTTACCGAAGGCCCACTTGTTCAATGAGTGTGAGGGTGGGTTCCCGCAACTCTGCCAACCTCGTGAGGGGGACTTGTGCCGCACGGAAACTCTTTCGTTCGAGGAGTGCCGGGTCGGCTTTAACCTCGGGGTGCAACGGATACTCTTTGTCAAGGTCGGCGAAGAGTTTTTGCCCGGCTTTCGCCACAAGGAATTCGATCAGGAGCTTGGCCGATTCAAGATGCTTCGTAGATTTGACGATGCCCACACCGGCGACGTTCATGATCGCCCCCATGCCGCCCTGTTGCTGATCGGGCATGAACACGGCAATAGGTGCGGTCGGTTGCGCCGCGAGGTGTCGATAGACATAGTAATGGTTCACGATCCCGGCAGCGGCTTGTCCCTTGGCGACTGCTTCCACGATCTGTGAGCTTTTTTGATAGACCTGCGTGCCGGCATTGTCCTTCAGACCCAGGAGAAAGTCCTTCGTTTTTGCATCTCCATAACTGGCGCGAATGACCGAAACACCGGCCTGCAAATATTCGCTCCCGGCATTGGGGATGGCGAGCTTGCCTTTCCATTTTGGATCCGCGAGATCAAGTAAGGATTTGAGGTTATCCGGTGTGACCAGGGTTTTGTTGTAGACAATGATCCAAAATCGGCCCGATAGGCCGATCCAGGCATTGTCAGGCGCCCGGAACTGGGGCGGAATGGCGCGGTCGACCTC
Source organism: Nitrospira sp. (assembly GCA_035454845.1). Classification (GTDB taxonomy): domain Bacteria; phylum Nitrospirota; class Nitrospiria; order Nitrospirales; family Nitrospiraceae; genus Nitrospira_C. The sequence continues at coordinate 3,766 of DATIGH010000247.1, read as the reverse complement.
GCGCATGTTTATCGGCCGGAGAATCCCGGCCGCGCGCGCCTGCTCGAGGCTGCCGGCATCGTTAGTGAGAAAGAGATCGGCAGGGGTTCGATCGCCCTCCGCCTTTAGCCGGTTGACAAGTTCCGTCGTGCCAGAAGAGAGGAGGTCCACGGAAATGTCGGTCTTGGCAGTGAACTCATCCAATACCGGTTTGATCAACCGTTCGGCGCGTCCTGAATACACCGTCAACTTTTCCGCAGCCAGGCTTGGAGTTATGATTGTGACGAGCGCCAACAGGCATCCGACTGCAAACACGAGCCATCCCGTTCGGCCAGGTAATTGAAATTGATAAGCCATCTCAACAAGATATCAGACGCGCGACCGATCGTCAATGACGGCAGCGGGAGCAGAGACCGTAGAGTTCGAGCCGGTGGGTCTGGATGGTAAAGCCGTTGCGGGTGGCGACTTCATCCTGCAATTTCTCGATCTCGCAATTTTCAAATTCGACGATCTTGCCGCAACTCGTGCAGATGAGGTGATCGTGATGGCCTTTGTGCGAGACGTTATCGTATTGCGTTTGCGAGCCAAAGTGTCTGGCCTGGGCGATACCCGCGTCGCAAAACAAGTTTAACGTCCGATAAATCGTGGCCAGCCCGAGGTGAGGATCGGTCTTGGCGAGTTGGTGATACATGGCTTCAGCCGTGATGTGTTCCTGCCGAAGGAACGCGGTCAGGATGAGTTCGCGCTGCCGGGTGAACTTTAGCTGATGCTTGCCCAAATGTTCCTTCAGGACGTTCATCTCTTTTGCGAACTTTCCGCCCGCCATGCGGTTACCTCCAGCCGGTGGCCATTAGAAACAAAAACAATCGCTTCGGTCAAGGGGGCGATTGACGGGGTTTTGCTGTGCTGTCTATAGTGCAGCGCCCGCCAGAGTGTGGGATCAGGATCCGGCCGATGCGTCAGCCTCATCAAATCACTGTCGATCGCGCGTTGTTGCTCTACGCCTTGCATCTTGCGGAGCCGCATGGCCTGTTGAGCGATGTCAAACTACAACAACTCTGCTTTCTGTGCGAATTGCAGATGTTCGGGAAAGGCGTCAAAGGGTTTCATTTCGAATTCTTCCGGTTCGCGTATGGCGCCTTTAGCAAAGATCTGGACAACGATTTGACGTCCCTTCGGCGGAAGGAGCGGGTCGAGAACTTTACGTTGTCTGATCAAGCACAAGAAGAAGTGCTCCCTTTGATCGAGCTAGCCGTTGCCGGCGTCGAAACGAATGAACAGGTGATGGAGATTCTTAAAGCGGTTATGGCGACGTATGGACCGCAGGACAGCGGCATGATTACGTCTTCCGTGGAGGCGGTGGAATTGAGTACCCCACAGGATCCGGAATTCAAAATTCCCATCCGGGACATCGTGTTTCACACGACGCTGCTCGTGCCGCATCGTATCGATGTCAAGGCGGAGTTCGCTTTCCCTCCGGCGCTGGTATCAAAGATCAATCAGGCGATGGGCTACTAATACAGTGATGAGTGATCAGTGATCGGTGATGCGGACCCATCACTTCTCCAGCCGATAGAGCTCTCCGTATTTGTGTTCGACATACCGGAGAAATGGTTCAGGGTTGAGACTGACACCCGTCACCCGTTGCGCAAGGTGATCGGGAGTGAACAGGCGGCCCCACCGATGTATTTTTTGACCCAACCAGCGGCGTAGAACCATGAGCTGTCCCGCTGCGATTTCTTCTTCGATGTGAGGAATCTCGAGTTTTGCCTGTTCGTAGAACTGCACCGCATACAGGTTGCCTAACGTGTAGGTCGGGAAGTAACCGAAGGCTCCCATTGACCAGTGGACATCTTGCAGGACGCCTTCCGCGTCCAGTGATGGAACGATTCCCAGATACTCTTTCATCTTGTGATTCCAGATCTCGGCAAGCGCTTCAGGATGCGTCTTCCCCTCGATCAGGTCCTGCTCGATCTCGAACCGCAGCATGATGTGGAGATTGTAGGTCAGTTCATCCGCTTCCACGCGGATCAAGGACGGCTTGACGCGGTTGATGACGGCATAAAACTGCTCCATGTCCACTGCGCGCAGTTGATGATGAAAATTGGCTTGGAGGATGGGGTAGAAAAACCGCCAGAACGCTCGTGAACGGCCCACACAGTTCTCCCACAATCTCGATTGGCTCTCATGGATGCCCAGCGACACGGATTCACCGAGCGGAGTGCCGTAATGGGCGGGATCGAGCCCCTGGTCGTACAATCCGTGGCCGCCCTCATGGATGCAACTGAAGAGGCATGAGGGAAGGTCGTGTTCGTGGACGCGGGTGGTGACGCGGACATCTGTCGGATGGAAGGAGGTCGTGAAGGGATGCGCTGACAGATCCAGACGGCCCCTTTCAAAGTCATAGCCCATGGCAATGAGCACCAGCCGGCCGAATTCCATCTGCCGCGCCTGGTCGTACGCATGGTAGAGAAAGGTGTCGTCGATCCGGATGGGACTCTGCTGAATGCGTTTCAACAACGGGACCAGCCGGGCCTTCAGCTGGGCAAACAGTGGCCGTAAGGCGGCGATCGTCGATCCCGGTTCATACACATCGAGCAATGCATTGTAAGGTGTACCCTCGAATCCCAGATAGTCGGCTTCCTCTCGTTTCAGCGACAAGACCGTGCTTAAGCTGGGAAGAAACGACTTAAAGTCGCTCTGGGCTTTAGCTTCGGCCCAGACCTGTTGCGCCAGTGAACTTTCGCGGCTCAGCCGCATGACAAAATCTGAAGGAAGCTTTTTTGCGCGGCTGTAATCCCGCCACACCTCACGCAGCAGGGCGCTGGACGGTTCGTCCCAAAGTTCCCCGTCCTGTTCAAGCGGAAGTCCGGTCTCGAGGTCGAGCCACGTGCCAAGGAGCCGATCCGTCTCCGGCGAGACCAGGTGTTGATGCGCAATCCCCTGAAGTGTGGCAATTTGCTCGGCCCGGGCAGCGCCTCCTCCGGCCGGCATGTAGGTTTCTTGATCCCAGGACAGGACGGATGCCGCACTATTGATGCGCTGAATTTCGAGCAGGCGATTGGTCAGCGGCTCGAGGGTTTTGAGGGTGTTCATTACCGGCACTCCTTCACTGACCACATGCTATGATCATGCCGCTGGTTCTCGGACAGCCTCTTGCAGTCTCGCATGCGACGGGCCGACTTTCAAATTTGGAGGAGGGCGTTCATGAAAGCGTTAATTTCCGCTGAGATCGAAGCCTATGCGACCGCCCATTCCATGGAGGAATCAGAAATCTGCCGAGCCCTCCGCGCGGAAACGCACCGCCACATGGATTCGCCGCAAATGTTGGTTGGGCCCCTCGAAGGTGCTTTTTTGAAGCTCTTAACGCGAATCGTCGGCGCCACTCATGTCCTGGAAATCGGCATGTTTACGGGCTACAGCGCGTTGTGCTTCGCCGAAGCCCTTCCTGAAGAGGGGACAGTGACGACATGTGAAATCGACGATGCCTCAGCGGCGCTGGCCCGTCGCTTTTTCGCCATTTCACCGCACGGCCAGAAGATTACCGTTCGCATGGGGCCTGCGATCGAGACCATGGGGGCACTCAAGAGCCGCTATGACCTCATTTTCATCGACGCCGATAAACAAAACTATCTGAACTATTACCGGCGGGCCAAAGAGCTCCTCACGCCGAAGGGTGTGATCGTGATCGACAACGTCCTGTGGGATGGAAACGTGCTCTTGCATCCGCCTCCCGACGACCGAACGGCGGCTATCCAGGAACTGAATCGGACCGTTGCCTCCGATG
>DATIGH010000246.1:0-2439 GCA_035454845.1 Nitrospira sp. | reverse complement strand
TATTGTGAGTAGTGGTCGACCAGTCCGCCGGGTGATCGCCGTAGCGCCCATGCCGCCGGAGAAATCTGCCTATGCTCTGGCCCGCTATAGCCGATCGCCCGATTCCATCGAGCAGAGCATCACGTGGGTCCATGGGCACTCCTCGGAGAAGTTCTGGGAGCAATTTTATTTCGACTACGGGCATGCGTCCATTGCGGACCTCGGGCATGTCATCATTTGCTTTGAAGACATTACTGAGCTCGCCGCCATCCGGCTGGAAGACGAGCCCGTGTGGGACGGCCAGGCGAAATCGAGTCGCTATCAGAATTTTGCGTCCGGCGCATGGTATGTGCCGGACGCCATTCATGGAAGCGAAACCGAAGGTACCTACCAGGGGATTCTCCGCAGCCTAGGAGAGATTTATCGTCTGCTGCACGAACCGCTGGTCACCTATTTGGCGGAGCGGGACCCTCGCCCTGATAGCATGAAGCCAGCCGACTACCAGCGGACCATCACCGCGCGCGCCTTCGATGTGACGCGGTACCTCTTGCCTCTCGCCTGTAAGACGAACGTGGGGCAGGTCGTCAGCATCCGGACGTTGGAGAAGCAGATCACCAGGCTGCTCTCGTCTCAGTTGCCCGAACTCCGTATGATCGGCGAAGAATTGAAAGATGCCTGCCAGCGGCCGCCGATGAACGTCTGGGGAGAACTCTCCGGACAAACCGCAGGATTGAACGAGCCGATGGCACCCACGCTTGCCCGACATGCGAAAGCCAACGCCTACCAGGCAACGCTCTATACGGATCTGGCCCGTTATGCCAAGGAAGCGCTCAAGGGTTCTGGGCTGGAGAATCCGACAACATGGGGGGAGCAGGATACGGTCGATCTGATCGAACCTCATGATCCGCTGGATGAAACGGTGGCGACGCTGCTATATCGTGTGTCGCAAGCCCCCTATCGAAAGCTCCTCGCCGTCGTGCGCGACTGGTCGGAAAAACAGAAGCAAGATACGATCGCTGTCGCGCTGAGCAATCGGGGGCCGTATGACGAGTTACCGAAAGAATTCAGGACCGGTTACTCGTTTACGTTCGATGTGCTCATGGATATCGGCGGATGGCGGGACCTTCACCGGCACCGCCGCTGCCAGCAGATCCAACAGAACTTCACCACTGTCCACGGCTATGATGTGCCGCCTGCGCTCGTGCAAGCCGGACTGGATGCAGAATATTGTCAGGCCATGGACGCAGTCCGTGCGGATATCGACCGGTTGAAAAAGGTGAGCGGGGAGGCGGCCCTGTACGCCATTCCTTTTGGCTTCAAGGTTCGCTGCTTGTTCAAGATGGATTTTGCCGAGGCCGAGTATATTGCGAAGCTTCGGTCGGGCGTGAAAGGCCACTGGTCCTACAGGACCATCGCCTGGATGATGAAACAGAAATTGACCGAACGGTATCCCGCGCTCGGCATGCATGTGCATGCCACCTCGCCGGACATTGAAGACACGCTGACCAGATAACCTCCTCTTCCTTCATGAGCGAGCACCAAATCAGCTGTGAAGCGGCGCTGCTGAGCGGAGCTTGGGACCGTGCGGCCGAGGCGGCGCTCGCCTGGGCACGGCATCCGGAGCCGGCTGGCCGCCGGGATCCCCGCCCGCATTTTGTGCTGAACGTCGTGCAGTTGCTCAAAGGACGCTTTGCCGAAGCGTGGACCAGCCACGCACTGTCACTCCAGGAGGCCGACGATATTGCGCAAGTGAAGACCTGGCTGGAGGCCCTCGTGGCCGGTCATGCCGATGAAGGAGCCGCGCATCTCGTCATGGGACTCTTCCTATCGCAGTCGGGACAATCTGAACTTTCGATGCAGTCGTACCGAACGGCCGCAAAGTTGGCGCCTGACTCCGCCTATCCGCATTATTTTCTTGCGCAAATCCACGAGCGCGCGAATCACGTCGAGATGGCCATCAAGGAGTATCGCGAGGCCGTCAGGCTCGATCCCGCCTATGCCCCGGCCCGCACGAACCTGGGTGTTGCCTATCAAGAGCAGGGACGGTTGGAAATGGCCATCCCCCAATACCGAGAGGTGATCAAGCTCAACCCGAACGACGCCGTCGCACATGCGAACCTGGCCTGTGCGTTCGCGGAGCAAGGGAAGCTCCAAGCCGCATTGTTGGAGTATCAAGAGGCCTTGAGGCTTAATCCCCGCGATGCCGAAGTGCATTTCGCCCTCGGCGGTCTCTACGAAAACAAGAACCGTCCTGATCTCGCCATGAAGGAATACCGCGAGGCCGTGGAAGCCAATCGTGATCTGGCGCCGGCCCACTCAGCCCTTGGCTGGATGCTCTTCGACCGCGGCCATCGAGAAGAGGCTATGGAATGTTTTAACCAGGCGCTCCGCGCCGACCCGGAGAATGCACGAGCCTATCTGGGCGTGGCGAAGTGCTATGCGAGCCGGGGGAAAGTCCAA